>NZ_JAAKEH010000062.1:0-8681 GCF_011039095.1 Desulfovibrio sp. ZJ200
GGACGTTGGGAAAGGATAAGCATACTTTCAGCAATCCGGGTAACGGGAGAGACTTGCAGTGTTGTTTTTGATGGGGCACTGGATGGAAAAATGTACAATGCTTATATTGAAAAATTTCTTCTTCCAACGCTTAAAGCTAACGATGTTGTTATAATGGATAATTTGAATGTCCATAAATCAAAAACCGCCCAAAACTTGATAAGGGAAAAAGGCTGCAAGTATATTTTCCTTCCAGAATACAGCCCGGATTTAAATCCCATTGAAAAGATGTGGAGCAAAGTGAAACAATTACTTCGGGGTATGAAAGCAAAAACATGTGATGAACTGTACAAGTCCATTGGAAAAGCATTAAGTTGTATCACACAAAAAGACGCTGAAGGATGGTTTAAATCCTGTGGCTATGTAAAAAGTTAAAAGCAAAATGCTCTAGATTTGTGTATGCTCTGACACACGCGGGCAACGCGGATTGAGGCCATATACAAAGAACGTGCCAGAGCGTAAAAAATGCCCCGGCACGTTCTCATTTATCGTGAAAAAAATTCTCATTTTACGCGACAGCTCACAAAGGAACTGAGAACAGAAGCGGTCGTTTGAGTCTCACTCATGTGCCCAAACAAAAAGCACTTACGGTTATTTATCGTAAGTGCTTGATTTTCCTGGAGCGGGAAACGGGATTTGAACCCGCAACCTTCAGCTTGGGAAGCTGACACTCTACCGTTGAGTTATTCCCGCGAACGTGGAGCGGGAGACGGGATTTGAACCCGCGACTTCAACCTTGGCAAGGTTGCACTCTACCACTGAGTTACTCCCGCATTCGGCAAAACGGCGAAATCTGGAAATGTTCTGGAGGCGGCATCCAGATTTGAACTGGAGATGGAGGTTTTGCAGACCTCTGCCTTACCACTTGGCTATGCCGCCGCTAAAAAAGTGGAGCGGGAGACGGGATTTGAACCCGCGACTTCAACCTTGGCAAGGTTGCACTCTACCACTGAGTTACTCCCGCTCAGCGAGAAATTCTTTTACGCGTCCCCCTTTCGCCTGTCAAGAGAAGGCCGCACATTTTTTCACAGTTTGCCGCGGCAGGGGCGGTGTTGCGCGTTTTCAGGCCGTGGACGCAGCCCCGATGCGCGAACGGACGCCGGGACAAGGCGCGGCCCAATGCGGTATGCCTGCCGCAGAGCGGCGCGCCGCGCGGATTGCCCCGCGCTGCCGCTTAACCCGGGTCACGGGCTGTTGCCCGGCAAGTTCGCCCCTGGCTATTCCTTGGGGCGCTTGTCCACAATGCGTTGGGCCTTGCCCTGGGAGCGCTCGATGGAATGCGGCTCCATGAGCCGCACCTTGACGGTGACGCCCAGAAATTCCTTGATATTCTTTTGCAGGCGGCTTTCCAGCATCTGAAGCTTGCGGATCTCGTCCGCAAAGAGCCTGTCGCTGACTTCCACGTTCACGGCCAGGGTGTCCAGATTGTTAACGCGATCGACAATGATTTGGTAATTGGGCGTCAGGCCTTCGCTTTCCATAAGCAGGCCTTCGATCTGCTGCGGAAAGACATTGACCCCCCGGATGATCAGCATGTCGTCGCTGCGGCCGCGCAGGCGCGAGATGCGCACATGCGTGCGCCCGCAGCGGCAGGGTGTGTAGTCAAGACTGGTGAGATCGCGGGTGCGGTAGCGCAGCAGGGGAATGCCTTCCTTGGTCAGCGTGGTCAGCACCAGCTCGCCCACCTCGCCGGGCGGCAGTTGCTCGCCGCTCACCGGGTCGATGATCTCGGGCAGGATGTGATCCTCCCAAAGATGCATGCCGCATTTGGCTTCCGCGCACTCCATGGCCACGCCCGGTCCCATTATCTCGGAAAGGCCGTAGATGTTCAGGGCGTCGATGCCCATTTTCTGCTCCATGTCCCGGCGCATGGCTTCGCTCCAGGGCTCCGCCCCGAACACACCGATGCGCAGCGGCAGATCGCGAAAGTCAATGCCCGCCTCCTGCCCGGCTTCCCAGAGGTGCAGGGCGTAGGAGGGCGTACAGCACAGCACTGTGGCCGCGAAGTCGCGCAGCAGACAGGCCTGCCGCCGCGTGGCCCCGCCCGAGGCCGGAACCACCGTGGCCCCCAGGTATTCGGCCCCGCCGTGCGCGCCCAGACCCCCGGTGAACAGGCCGTAGCCGTAGGCCACATGCACGATGTCCGAACGGTTCACGCCCGCGGCCGAAAGGCTGCGCGCCGCCAGCTCGGCCCAGTTTTGCAGATCCCGGGCCGTGTAGCCCACCACCACGGCTTTGCCCGTGGTGCCGCTGGAGGCGTGCAGGCGCACGATATTGTCGCGGGGCACGGCAAACAGGCCGTAAGGGTAGTGATTGCGCAGATCCTGCTTTTCCGTGAAGGGCAGGAGCCTGAGATCCGCCAGGGATGTGATGTCCGCCGGGCTGATGCCGATTTCGTCAAAGCGTTTGCGGTAAAAAGGCACATTGGCGTACACGCGGTTGCAGAGATCGCGCAGGCGGCGCAACTGCACTGCTTCAAGTTCCTCGCGGGGCAGAGTTTCCTGTTTGATATTGAAGAGCACGGCGCTACTCCTTTATGGGGGGGCGCGCAAAAACGCAAAGGTCTTTGCGCCCGACGTTGGGCCCGATTTTACGCAGAATCGCTGCGGCATGCCCCGGGGCTGCGCCGCTCCGTTGCGGCCGCGAGGGGCTGCGCGCGGGCATACGCCTGCGACGGCGCGCGATTCCGCGCCGGTCAGCATCGGTTCGGGCCGGTTTACGCCCATCTGCGGCAGTCCGCGCCGGGCGTTGCGGCGGCTGAAAAGGCCAAGGCTGCACTGTTGCCTTTCTGGTATGCCGCAATGTTCGGGGCGGGTCAATACAAGGCGTCCGGCATTGCTCTCCACCCGGCTTTGGGCTATGTTTGCGGCATGGAAAACACGCAATATATCCAAAGCAGCGGACCCGAGGCCCTGCGCCCGGCCCGCAAGCGTTACGCGACAGTTCCCACGGCTGAAAAGCTGGCGGAATGCATACACTGGCTTGAGGAACACAAGGCCGGGCAGATCGTGAGCATCGATCTTTCGGCCCGGGGGGTTTTCACGGATGCGCTGGTGGTGGTCACCGCGGGTTCCGCCCGTCACGGCCAAAGCCTGGCCGACGGCCTGGCGGCCCTCTGCCATGAGCGCAAGTACGAATTCCTGCGCATGGAGGGCTATGAGGCCGGGCAGTGGATTCTGGTGGATTTGAACGACATCGTCATTAATATCTTTCTGGAGCCGGTGCGCGAGCTCTATCGCCTGGAGTCCCTCTGGGAGTATATTCCGGGCCCCTCCGCGGCTGAGAGCAAGGAGGCGCGCGTATGACACCCACGCTTCTGTTGATTCTCGACGGCTGGGGCATTGCCCCGCCCGGGCAGGGCAACGCGCCCTCGCTTGCGCCCACGCCCAACATGGACGCGCTGTCGGCCCGTTGCCCGCACGCGCGTCTGATCGCCTCGGGTCGGGACGTGGGTCTGCCCAAGGGCTATATGGGCAATTCCGAAGTGGGGCATTTGAACATCGGGGCCGGGCGCGTGGTCTACCAGGACATGACGCGCATCGACGTGGCCCTTGAGGACGGAACCTTTGCCCGCAATCCCGTGATCAACGAGCTTCTGGCCGCGGTCAAAAAGAGCGGCGGCAGGCTGCATCTGACGGGCCTGCTTTCCGACGGCGGGGTGCACAGCCATATCCGCCATCTGGAAGCCCTGTGCGACATGGCGGCCACGGCGGGCGTGCGCGTGCGCGTGCACTGCCTGACGGATGGCCGGGACACGGACCCCAAAAGCGGCGCGGGTTTTGTGCGGGCCCTTGAGGAACATATCAAGGATCAGCCCCAGACCCGCATTGCAAGCCTCACAGGCCGTTTTTACGCCATGGATCGCGACAAGCGCTGGGAGCGGGTCAAGGCCGCCTGGGATCTGCTCGCGCACGGCGAGGGCCGCGCGGCGCCCGCGGGCCAGGGCCCGGTGCGGGCTTTGGAAGTCTCGTATGCTGAAGGCATCACGGACGAATTCGTCACGCCGGTGCGCTTTGACCTGGGCGACGCGCCGGGCATGGTTGACGGCGACGCGCTGTTTTTCTTCAATTTCCGCGCGGATCGCATGCGCGAGTTGACCCAGGCCTTTATCGAGCCCGACTTCAGGGGCTTTGCCCGCGGCGCGCGGCCCACGCTGGCCGCCATCGGTTCCATGACCTCGTATGAAGCCCGTTTCGACATCCCGGTGGCCTTTCCCCGGGAGGCCGCCCTGCTCGGCCTGGGAGAGGCCGTCTCCCGGCACGGCCTGCGGCAGCTCCGGCTGGCGGAAACCGAAAAATACGCTCATGTGACGTATTTTTTCAACGGTGGAGTTGAAGAGCCCTTTGCAGGGGAGGATCGCATCCTGGTGCCCTCGCCGCGCGACGTGCCCACCTATGATCTCGAACCGGCCATGAGCGCTCGCCAGGTCACGGAGAAATTTCTGGAAGCCTGGCAAAGCGGCGTCTATGATCTGGTGGTCTGCAATCTGGCCAACGGCGACATGGTGGGGCACACCGGCGTGCTCAGGGCCGCGGTGGAAGCCTGCGCCGTGGTGGACGAATGCGTGGGCCGCATGGTCAAAGCCGTGGAGGCGCGCAAGGGCCGCATGCTGCTCATTGCCGATCACGGCAACTGCGAGGTCATGCTCACGCCTGAAGGCGAGCCGCATACGGCGCATACCACCAATCCCGTGCCCTGCATTCTGCTGGAGCCCGGCGGCAGGGTCACCGCCCTGGCCGACGGCAGGCTGGCCGACGTGGCCCCCACCATCCTGGGGCTTTGGGGGCTGAAGCCCACCGAGCCCATGACCGGCCGGAATCTGGCCGCCGAGGAGGCGAGGCATGGCTGAGAAGGGCCGCCTCCAGCAACCTGTGCCGCCGGACGGCATGGAAATTCTCTTTTTTTATCAGTGCCCGCGGTGCGGGCGGCATGTGCCGCTGGTCAGCCCCACGGAACCCAAAATGATTTCCTGCGACGGCTGCGGCAATTCCTTTCCGATCATCCCGGTGGACGAGCACGGCCTGCATTATATACGGATCATGCTGGCCGGCGGTAAAGCCGCTGCGGACCCGGATTTTTTGTAAAGGACGCGCCGCCCATGCCCCCACAAGCGTGACGCGGCCGGGCCCTGGAGCCTCAGATCCCTGAAGCGCCAAGGCCCGGTCGTTGGCGTTGCGAGAGCTCGGGCGATCACAAATCAGGCGCGAAGCGCGGCTTGCCGCCGCCCGCTTCGCCGGGCTTGCTGCCGGGCCCATCCTCAGGGCTCGGTTTTGCATTTTTCGTCATGGCGGGGCCAGGCCGGACGCAGTAAAAATTTGGGGGCTGTCTTAGAGCAGATTACCTTTGACTTTTTATGAAAGTCAAAGGTGGCATTCAGGCGAAAAACGCGGTTTTCGCCTGAATGTACGCCGCGTTGCGGCGGCTGCCGCTTTCGCGTCAGCAGAGCATTTTGCTTTTGAAATTATTCAATTTCAAAAGCGGCGCTGCCATCATTTCCCCGCAAGCGGGACAAGCCCCCGCAAGCGGGACAAGCGCCTGAAAAGCGTGGTTTTCAGGCGCATTGCTTCAGCCGTTGCGACGAAGGAAGCTACGGATGAAGACAGCGACTGGTTACTGCGACCGCCAGAGCGGTTGCCGTTTTCAACAGCAAACCGCTCTAACACATAGGAATCATTGGTAGGCAGTACAGGACTTGAACCTGTGGCCCCCGCCTTGTAAGGGCGATGCTCCACCAACTGAGCTAACTGCCCGTTAACTGAATATATATTGCACAGCCCGTGGGGGCTGTCAATGCGCCCTGCGTTCAAAAGCCGGCAGGGGGCGTTGCGAAAGTTCCCGCATATCCCTGGCCAGCTTATTGCCAAGGGCTTCAGCCCGGTCGCGATCCAGCATGATCATATCCACCTGCCGGGTATGGATCAGCAGATAGCCCAAAAGGCGCGCCCGCTGCAATGTCTCCTGCGCATCCAGGCCCTCGGCCACGGCAAAGAGCGAGTCGTCCTTGGCCTCGGCGCGAAAATCATGATTTTCCAGAAGCTCCGCCAACATCTCCGCGCGCAGGCGGCGGCGTTCGCGATCGGCCGCGCCGCCCTTGAACTGAAAGCTCACGAAATTGTCGTGGCTGTCGTCGTCGGCCAGGCATTCCACCGTGCAGAAGTGATAGCCGTAGCGGGCCTGCAGGATCATATAGCGGGCGCTGATGATGAAGACGTTGCGATTGGCCATGCTGTTGGGGGCCATGCTTTCCAGCTCCGGATTCATGGCGCTCTCGAAAACAACGCTCATAAAGCCCGCCGCGCCGGCAGAGGGCGGCCCGGCCCAGGGCACGGCGACCATGCCGTCCCAGAGGGCGAGCATGGGCGCGCAGGCGATCTCGGCCAGATCCACCACAGAACCCCGGACAGGGCGCGTGAAGCCGCCGCCCATATCCACCACCCAGTATTGCAGTTTCCCCCCGGCCTTGAGCTGCTTGCCCATGCGGCGGCTGGCGCCCGCTTCGCCGTCAAACATGATCCGCGCCGCTTTTTCATGGCAAAAGCGGGTGATGTCATGCAGGCTGCGGCAATTTGCCGGGGAAAAGTCCGGGGATTCGGGGTCCAGCAGGTGCAGCGGCGTCATCAGCCGGGCCAGGGCGGCCAGGCGCTCCTGCACCGGGCTCCCGGCCATCAGATCGGGCTGCGCCACGCAGTCCGCCAGCAACTGGGGCTGAAGCCCGGCAAAAACCCTGTTGCGCGAAGCATCGACAGTCACTTCCCCGGCATCGGCCAAAAGGCGGCAGGCGTCAGGCAGGCTGAAAATCGCGGGCAGGCGATACTCCCGCGCCACCGAGGCCAGATGCCCGGCCATGCCGCCGGTTTCGCTGATCAGTCCGGCCGCGCGCGGAAGCAGGGTGGCCCAGCGCGGACGGGCGCGCTCCACCACCAGGACCCCGCCGGCGGGGAAAGAAAGCATGTCCACTTCCTTGCGGGCCACAAAAGCCTGCCCCATGCCCACGCCCGGGCTTACGGGCACCCCGCCGCAGGCCAGCACAGTGAGCCCCGGCGGCGGGGGAGCGGGCGGAGCAGCGGCATCCGAGCACTCCCCGGCCCCGGCGGCCTCGCGCAACGGCCTGCTCTGAAGCACTACCACGCGCCCCTCCCCGGCCTCTATGGCCCACTCCACATCCTGAGGCTCGCTGTAATATTCTTCCAGGGCCAGCGCCACGCGGGCCAGCGTTGCGGCCTGAGCGTCACTGAGGCTCGCGCCGCCGCGGACTCCATGTTCAGGCCCGGACGCGGACATTGCCTTTTCCACGGCAGCTGTTGCCTGCCCGGGCTGCCTGTTTGCAATACGCTTTTCCAGAAGCCGGGGCGGATTTTCGCGGCTGAAGATAAAAACATCCGGCGTGACTGTTCCGTCCACCACAGCTTGCGGCAGGCCGGGCACGGCATTGAGCGCCACCCGTTCAAGCCCCTGGGCGGCAGCCACGGGATCGCGGCTGTAGGCCACGCCCCCGGCCGCGGCCTTGACCATGGCCAGCACGCCCACGCTCATGGGCGCAGCGTCGTCCGGAATGCCGTGCTGAAAGCGGTAGCTCATGGCGGTCACTGCATATTTTGCCGCCACGATCTCCTTCCAGACCTCGCAGGCTTCTTCGGGAAGGACATTGAGTTCGGAACGGTATTGCCCGGCAAAGGTCACGCCCAGCGCATCCTCGCCCACGGCGCTGCTGCGCAGCGCAAGCTTGAGGTCCGGCCCCAGGCGCTCGCGCATCCTTTCCACAGCCTCCGTAATGGCCTCTTCCAGCTCCGGCGGCAGGGGCGCAGTGAGCACCTGTTGCTGCAACGCTGCCGACAGGCTGAAAAGCGCATCCAGGCTGCGCATGTCCGTGGACTGGATGCGGCTCTCCAGCTCGTCGCGCAGACCGTTGCAGTTCATAAAACGCTCGTACGCGCTGACCGTCACGGCGAAACCCACGGGCACATCCAGGCCCACCCCCGCGGCCAGCTCGCCCAGATTGGCCATCTTGCCCCCGACCTGCGGCAGATCCGCCAGGCGGATGTCTTCAAGCGGCAGGATCAAGGGGCCGTCGGCAACGGAGATGCGCCGGCTCAACATGCTTTCCATTTCCTGACGAATGCGGTCAAAAGCAGCCTGAAGCCCGGCATACTTGTTCTCCGAGAGGGCATTCAGCTCGCGCACCATCTGAAAAACCGCGGCGGTCGAGCGCGTGCTCACAGCGCGCACATAGCTCATGCCAAAGGGGCGTCTTCCGGTCAGGCGCTCCTCAACATCGCTCATGGCTTCCAGAGCATTTTTGTTGGCCGCCAGCAAACGGCGAAAGCGCGCGCAGCGTTCCCGCAAACGGGCCTTGAACTCCTCTTCGCGGGCCAGTTCCTCAACGTCAGGGGTAGCGTCGGGATTTCTGCCGCCACACAGACGGCGCACGCTTTCAAGAACTTTTTTCCACATAGCGACCTCTTGAACAGGCCCGGCCAAACCCGCCACTGCCGTTTGCCGCGTCAGGGGGTCTTTCTTGCGCGGTTTCACAATGAAACCGCTCTGGCCCTAGAGCATTTTCTCTTTGAAAATGCTCTGCTGACGCGAAAGCGGCAGCCGCCGCAACGCGGCGTACATTCAGGCGAAAACCGCGTTTTTCGCCT
>NZ_JAAKEH010000063.1:0-5054 GCF_011039095.1 Desulfovibrio sp. ZJ200
CGTCAAAGGTAATCTGCTCTAGGATCAGCCCTCAGCAAAACGCTCTACCCGGCGGAACCCACGGCTTCTTCCATTTTGATGATCAGCTCGCTGATGCCCACAGGCTTGAGCATATAGTCATACGCGCCCAGATCCATGCCCTGCACGGCCACGCCCATGCAGGCATGCCCGGTGAGCAGGATGACCGGCAGGGCAGGGGCCTTTTGCTTCATGCGGCGCAAGGTTTCCAGACCGTCCATGCCGGGCATGCGCACGTCCATGACCACCACCCGGAACATCTCTTCGTCCGGAGCCTGCGCCGCCTCAAGCAGCGCCAGCGCGGTTTGCCCGTCGGGCGCGGTGCTCACCGCCATGCCGCGCCGGGAGAGGCGTTTCTCCATGAGTTGCAGAAATTCCACTTCGTCGTCCACAATAAGCACACGCATACCTGCTCCTGGGCAAAGGGTGATGAAAAGCCGTTTGTGCGCTGTTTGTGCCGCCAGGCCGCCTGCCGCAAGGCGGCGCGTCGGCGCGCAAAGCACGCTGCTTCAGGCCTGGACGGATTCTTCCGCCGGGCCTGGCGCCGCCTCATGCGGCAAGGTGATGCAAAAGCTGCTGCCTTCTCCCGGTCGGCTGCTCACCTCAATGCGACCGCCCAGTTTTTCCAGAATGGTATAGCAGATGGCCAGGCCAAGGCCCGTGCCCTCGCCCACTTTCTTGGTGGTGAAAAAGGGATCGAAAATCCGTTTCAGGGTTTCCTCATCCATGCCCGGCCCGCTGTCCGTGAAGGTAATGCGCGCGCCCGCGCCGCAGGCTTCGGTCCGGATGGTCAGCTTGCCGTCCTTGCCCACCGCGTCGATGGCATTATCAATGATATTAATGAACACCTGCTCCAGTTGGGCCGGATCGGACAAGATCACGGGCAACTGCGGATCATACTCTTTACTGATCGCTATGTTGCGGTTCGCGGCTTCGGTTTTGAGCATTTCCACGGCCTGATCCGCCAGGGCGCTGAGCAGAATTTCCATATGACTTGGGTTCATGCGCCGCCCGAAGCCCAGCATGCGTTGGGTGATGCCTTTGGCCCGGGCCACATGCTGCTCGATCTTCGCGGTGCTCTCCAGGATTTCCTGATAGTTCTTCATGCGCTCCGGGCTCTCGTCGTCGAGCAGATCGCGAATCCAGCCCGCATTTTCCTGAATCAGCATCAGAGGATTGTTGACCTCATGCGCCACGCCCGCGGCCATTTTGCCCAGGGCCGCCATTTTGCTGGATTGCAGCATGCGCGCGTCGATATGGGCCTGCTTTTGATCAAAATCCGCCAGCGTGGAAACCAGGTGGCGCGTGCACAGCACGGCGCCCGCGCTGACCAGCGCTCCGCCCAGAACCACAAACAGCAGAATCAGCATCTTGAGTTGCCGCAAGGGCTCCAGACTCTCGCGCACGTCATCCACCACCACCAGCACCCAGGGCACGGATTCCAGGCGCATCATGGCCGCCAGCAATTCCTTGCCGTGAGGCGCGCTCAGGGATTCAGTGACCATGCTGCTGCGGGAGAGATTGGGCAGGGGCATTTGCAGCTTGTCCATGATTTTGCCGTAATAGCGCGAATCCGTTTGCAGCACGCCCTGTTCGCTGACCAGAAAAGCGTCGCTGCGCCGGCCGGAATAGACGCGCCGCAGCAGGGCGTCAATGGCCTCCATGTCAATGGTGGCGCGCATGATGTAACTGCGGCCGCCCTCATGGCGCAGCACGGCAATGATGATGTGCGGCACATGCCGGTAGCCCATGAACACGTCGCTGACATACACGCCTTTGCGCAGCACCTCCCGGAACCAGGGCGTATCCGTGTAATCGGCCTCATGGAGGTCGAACGGGCCCACATAGGAGACATGGCGGCCGTCCATGCCGATGATCCCCAGATCCACAAAAGAACGGCTGTTGTTCTGCATGACGCTGAAGATCTCGCTCAGGCGCGCCGGATCGCTGAGTTCCGCATAGGGATGGGTGAAGGCCAGGGTTTTGATCTGCCCGACCCGTTCCACAATAAAGGTATCCAGGGCGCGATGCTTGCTGCTGGTCACGGCTTCAATGCCGGCGCTGATTTTTTCGTCGTAAATGATATTGATCCGATCCAGGCAAAAAAGGCCCAGCGCCGCCAGGGGCGTCAAGGCGAGCAAAAGCAGCGTCAACAGCAGGCGGCGGTAAATGCGCTTGTAGCCGCGGTGAGGCGTGGGCGAGGTCAAGAGCATGTTTTTGCCTCCTGCGCGTCGGCGGGCAAATCCCGGCCGGTAAACAAAGCGCGGCAATGGGCGAGCATCTGCTCGCGCCGGGCCGCCACCTGGGCCGCATCCTGCATGATCATGTCCAGTTGCCGGGTGTGGATGGTCATATAGCCGGCCACGGCCAGCAAATGCGCCCCGTCTTCCGCATTCATGCCTTCCAGCCGCGCGCTGACCGCATCGTTGCGCACCACCGGCTCAAAGCCGAATTCCCAGAGCAGATCCGCCACCAGCCGGACGCGCAAAATACGCCGCTCAATGTCCGCAGCGCCCCCGCGCAACCGGAAAAGCAGATAATTTTCCTTGCGGCGCTCGCCCAGGCGCGCCTCCACGGAAACGAAATGAAAGCCGAAACGCGAGTGCAGGCTGCAATACTCGCGTGAAATCATAAAATAATTCTTTTCGGAAAAGTAGCTTGTCTGAGCCGCCGGGTCCAGATGCGGGTTGGCCGTGGCCTCAAAGAGCACGGCCAGGAAGCCCTTGCCGTCCAGCGGCGGCGGCCCCTGCCAGGGGTAGGCGTTCATGCCGCGCCAGAGGGCCCGCATGGGACATGAGGTTATCTGCTCAATGTCAATGACCGGACCCGGGGGATGAACCGCAAAGCCGTCGCTGAGGTTCACGACCCAGAACTGCTTGAGCACCGCGTCGCGCAACTGCTTGACGCGCATGGGCGCGAACTGCTTCTCCGCGCCCAGGGCGAACATGGCGCTGACCGCCTTTTCATGGCAAAAGCGGGCAATGTCGTGATATGTGGCGCAATTGGCCGCCGTGAAATCCGCGCTGTCCGCATCAATGGTCAGGGGCAGAATATGCGTGGCCGCGTGCTGCAATATGCGGAAAACAGGGCTGCCCGGCATGAAATCACGCGGCGGCGCCAGCCCGGCCAGAAGCGCATCGGCCTGCCCGGGGTACAGCCGGCACTGTCCGGCGCTGTCCGCGCAGAGCGTGATCCTCTGCCCGCTTTGCAACCGCCGCATGGCCCCGGCCATGCCGAACACGGCCGGTTTGCCGAACTCCCGGGCCAGGGAGCCCAGCCGCGAGCCCAACAGGCCCTGCTCGGCAACCAGACCCGCGATCCGATCAATGAGCGAAGCCCAGACATAGCTGTCATGGGCAACCACCAGGATGCCGCCCTGGGGAAAACGGCGCACATCATCCCAATCCGCGGCGACCAACGCCGGGCCGCACACCCTGCCCGGATTTGCCGCCACGCCGCCTTCCAGCAAGGGCGCGGGGAGCTCATCCGGATTTGCCGCGGGCCGCGCCGGATCATACGATTCCCCGATCCCGTCCGCACGGATCAGGGGGCGCGCCAGCAGCAGCCGCACCTCCCCTGCGGGCGATTGCACCCAGGTCAGAGAGAGCGGTCTGCCTTCACTTTTCTCCAGCGCCAGGCCCAGCGCGGCCACCTTCAGGGCAGTGGCGTCATTGAGCACCGGATGCCGCGGATCGTGCGGCTCCCGCCCGCTCACTTCATGCGGTTCCGCCTTGGAGACGCGCAGCAGATCCACAGGCAGCTCGGAATATTCCATTTCCTGAGGCAGACCCTCGCAGCCGTACACAGAGACATGCGCGTCCTGCGGCCGGAGAGGGCTGCCGGTGTGCGCCAGCCCGCCGCGGCTGCCTTCCGCCACGGCCAGGCAGGTCACGCAGAGCCCGGCGTCGGCCTCCGCAAGCCCGCGGGCGCGCCGGTACACAAGGGCCTGGGCCCGCTCCTTGCGGGCCAGGGTGACGTGCAGGGCATGAAGAATATCCGCATCCGGCGCAGCCAATGCCACGGAAGGGCCCCAGAGCAGCAGGCCGTGATCTGCATCCTTTTCTTCATGCAGGGGCCAGAGGCGGCCGCGCAGCACCAGTCGCACGGGGCCCTTGCAGCGCGCCCGCAGTTCCCTTACGGCCGCCAGCACGGCTTCAGCCAGTTCCGGCGGCAGCGGCGTGCTTTCCACCAGCGAACCCAGGCTTTCCGAAAGCCTGTCCAGATGATTTGTCCCAAAGCCCCCGGCGGCCTGTACCCGGCGGTGGATCTCGCTCTGCACGTCGTCAGCCAGAAACAGCCGCTGGCAGCCTGCGGCCGTGACCACAAAACCCGGCGGAATCACTTCAGGATAACGATGCCCAAGGGCATCCAGCCGGATCGTGGCCTTATCCACCAGCCCGGCCTCGGCCGCGGCGGCCAGATCCGGGTGGCCCAGGGGCAGGACCAAAGGACCCAGCAAACAGGACTCCGGTTCATAGACTTCAGCGGCCACGATGTTTTGCAGCTCCGCGAAGCGGGCATAGAGCGCGGCGCAGGGGCCTGCATCAAGACGTTCCAATTGCTGAATGCATTGAAAAACCTGGGTGGACACGCTGGTGCAGAGCGCCCGCACGCGGTACAGCCCGAAGGGGTGATCGCAGCACAGCGTATATTCAAGCTCGGTCATGGTTTCCTGGAATTTATTCCAGGCCGTGAGAAAAAGCTTGAAGGAATGATGGCGCAGGGCGAAAAAATGTTCCGCGTCGCGGGAGTCGGACGCGGTCGGGCACGGAGCCGCTTTTGTGGGGCGTTTGAGAAAAGCCAGCAATCGGGAGAGAAACATGGCGACTCCGTCAGCGGCCCTGCGCTCTGCGGTTAGATGGTTTTGCCAGAGCGGTTTGCCGTTTTCAACAGCAAACCGCTCTAGGGCGTGTTAGCACTATCCTGCGCATTCTCAACTATTTTAGAGCATTTTGCTTTTGAAATTATTCAATTTCAAAAGCGGCGCTGCCATCATTTCGCGTCCAGAACGCGGTCTGGACGCTCATTCGGCGCGG
>NZ_JAAKEH010000064.1:0-12949 GCF_011039095.1 Desulfovibrio sp. ZJ200
CTCAAGTCGGAAACAGGCAGATCGTGGATTTTAGCTTTGAGGTGGGCGCGATACTGGCTGTAGTGCTGGTCAACGTATTTCCCCTCACTGCGGCCCCATATGAGGTAGGCGTCCACGAGCTGTCCGACCGTTACCCTGTCACGGGCTGCGGGGTCTATGCCGGTATCGGCGATTTCGGCAATGAATTTTGCCCGTTCACGTTTGGCCAATGCGGGCCGGACACCCTCACTGTGTCTGCCGACCGTTTTCCAGTGCCCCTTGCCCTGAGCATCGGTATAGCAAAAACAGTAGATGCGATCCGGCTCTCCCGTCTTGGGGTTGCGTTTCTTGGAAGACAGGCGATAGAAAACGCCTTCAAACTTCGTTTTTATGTATTTTCGGGTAGTTACGTCGTCCATGAAAGCATGATAACGGCGAATCCCTCAAAAGGGAAGATGATTATCCGTCCATTATCCAAAACGGATTTCCGGGATAAAAATGATGAAGATAATTATTTGTTTTTATTAATAGTTTTTGGGTTATTCATAAAAACATGTGAGGGACTTTCAGCGTGAAATTTCTTTCTCAACCATGGAAAAGTAAACGGCATCCTTGCGCGGCGTGACGCGGATGAAGTTGCGCTTTTGCCCTTCGCGCGTTTTTTCAAGCATCCGGCGAAGGACGGCCTTTTTTTGCGCTTCCTGCCTGGCAGGTTGCAGCTTCGCGCGCGGAAAAACAAGAAGGATGCAGACCGCCACAAAAAGCGCAATAACGATCAGAATATATTCTTCAGTCATCGTCATGGGGCCACCAGGGCAGAAACGTGCAGAAAGGCGCCCGCGACAGAATGTTATGAAAGAGCGGTTTCCGGCGGGCGTTGCCGCCGTGCCGGGCGCAACAGGCCGAGCTTGTGCAGATGTATTTCCAGGCAGCCCACGGCTGCCGGAGTCACTCCGGAAATGCGCCCGGCCTGTCCCAGATTGAGCGGCCGCACCCGGCTGAGTTTTTCTTCCACTTCGCGGGAAAGTCCGGCCACAGTGGCATAATCCAAATCCGGGGGCAAGGCTGTTGCCTCCAGTGCCGCCGTGCGCGCGACAAGTTCGCGCTGCCGTTCAAGGTAACCCGCGTACTTGATGTCGGTCTGCACCCGCTCGCGCACCGCAGCGCTCACAGCGGCCAGCCCGGGAAGCAGCGCGGTCATACTCTCCAGATCCATGTCCGGGCGGCGCAGCAGTTCTTCCAGGGTGCGCCCGGCAGGGAGCGTATCCGTGAGCGGATTTTCTTTCTTATCGGTTGCAACGCGCGTTTGCGCAAGGCTTTGTTTCAGCGCGGCCACGGCTTTTTCTTTTTCCCGGAAGATCCGCCAATGTTCATCATCCACCAGTCCCAGACGGCGTCCCAAAGGCGTCAGGCGCGCGTCCGCATTGTCTTCGCGCAGCAGCAGACGATGCTCGGCGCGGGAGGTGAACATCCGGTAGGGCTCCAGAGTTCCCAGGGTCACCAGATCGTCCACCAGCACCGCCATGTACGCGGTTTCGCGGCCCGGCAGAAAAGGCGGCAGCTCCCGTTCCTGGCAGGAGATGTTCAGGGCGGCCCACAGGCCCTGGGCCGCGGCCTCCTCATAGCCGGAGGTGCCGTTGATCTGCCCTGCCAGCCAGAGGCCCGGCACGGCTTTGCTTTCCAGGGTGGGCAGCAGTTGAATGGGATTTATGTAGTCATATTCGATGGCGTAGCCCGGACGGACCATCACCGCCTGTTCCAGGCCGGGAATATGGCGGAGCATGGCCGCCTGCACATCCAGGGGCAGGCTTGTGGAAATGCCGTTGGCGTAGACTTCGGCGCTCTCAAGGCCCTCGGGCTCCAGAAAAACCTGATGCCGCTCGCGCTCGGGGAAGCGGGCCACCTTGTCTTCGATGGAAGGGCAATAGCGCGCGCCCGTGCCTTCAATGACACCGGTGAAGAGCGGCGAGCGGTCAAAGCCGTCCCGGATGATCCCGTGCACGCGCTCATTGGTCCAGGTAATGTGGCAGGACACCTGCCGGAGGCCGGGGCCGGGCCCGTGAAAACTGAAGGCGGGCGGAGGGGTGTCGCCCTGTTGCTCTTCCAGGCGGGAGAAATCAATGGAGTCGCGCAAAAGGCGCGGCGTTGTGCCGGTTTTCAGACGGCCCAGGCTGAAGCCCAGCTCGCGCAGGCATTCGGAAAGGCCCAGGGCCGGAGCGTCGCCCAGGCGGCCGCCGGGCAGGCTGGTCAGGCCGATGTGGATGCGCCCGTTGAGAAACGTGCCTGTGGTCAGCAGCACATGCCGCGCGGCAAAATGCAGCCCCTGGGCGGTTTCCACGCCGGTGACGCGGCCGTGCCCGGTACTGACCCGGGTGACGGTATCCTGCCAGACGCGCAGGCCGGGCGTGGAAAAGAGCGATTTTTTCAGCGCTCGCTGGTAGGCGTCCCGGTCGATTTGCGCGCGCGTGGCGCGCACGGCCGGGCCCTTGCTCATGTTCAGCGTGCGGAACTGAATGCCCGCGGCATCGGCCCAAAGCCCCATCATGCCGCCCAGGGCGTCGATTTCCCGCACCATGTGGCCCTTGGCCAGACCGCCGATGGCCGGGTTGCAGGAAAGGTGCCCCAGGCGATCCAGATTGCCGGTGATCAGCAGAACCTTGTGCCCCAGGCGGGCCAGAGCCATTGCCGCTTCGCAGCCGGCATGGCCGCCGCCCGCCACAATGCAGTCAACAGCGGCGTCAGGCATGGTCGCAACTCATGAGAATATGGGCGAAAACCTGCGCGTCTTTGAGCGTTGCGCTGACGGAACTGCGCTCGTTGGGCTGGTGGCAGGTATTTTCAATGCAGCTCCACACGGCCGCGGGCAGGCCATGTTGCCGCAGCAGCGCGGCCACGGTGCCCCCGCCGATGCCCATTGGCCGCGCGCGTACCCCGTACACGGCCTGCACCGCGCTTTCCAGAGCTTTGACCACCGGGCTGTCCGCGGGAGTGGCCGACGCCGGCTGGCAGCGCTCTTCCTCCACGGTAATGCTCACGGCATGCCGCCGCGCCACTTCCTCGGCCCGCGCCCGGGCCTGGGCCAGCACGTCTTGCGGATCGACGTCCGGCACAAGGCGGCAATCCACATAAAACACGTCGCTGCCCGGCACGATGTTCACCGCGGGCACATTGGGCTCGTGCTTGCTGGGCACAAAGGTGGAGCAGGGCGGGCTGAAAAGCGCATTGCCCTGCGGGAAGACCTCGTGCAGCGCGTGGCAGGCCAGCGCCATTTCAGCCCCGGCCAGAAAGGCGTTGCGGCCTTTGTGCGGCGTGGAGGCGTGGCATTGCACGCCGCTTACCCGCACTTTCAGCCAGAGCGTGCATTTTTCGGCTACCTCAATGGCGTCGGCCCGGCGCGATCCCGCGTCAGGCACGATAAAGAGATCCTCCGGGCTGAACAGCCCGGTCGCGTGCTCCAGCAGGTATTCCATGCCGTAGCGGTTGCCTGTCTCCTCGTCGGCCATAAAAACCAGACCCAGGGCAAGCCCGGGCGTGAGGCGCAGTCGTTGCAGCTCCCGGGCCAGCACAAGCATGCTGACCAGGGCCTGTTGGTTGTCTTCCACGCCGCGCCCGTAGAGCATGTCGCCCTCGCGTCTGACCTGCCAGGGGGCTGAGCGCCAGGCTGCCGGGTCGCCCGGAGGCACCACGTCTGTGTGGCCGAAAAGCCAGAGCGTGCGGGAACTCGCGCCGGGCAGACGGGCGGCCAGATTGGGCCGCAAACCGCCGGGCACGCGCGGATCGGGCGCGTCAAAGCGCAGAAGGTCGGTCACGCCGCAGTCTTCAAGCCAGTCGGCGATCAGGCGGGTTTTTTCCGACTCGCCCGGACCGCCGTTGTCCGGCCCCAGAGCCTTGCAGGCCGTGAGCGCGCTCTGCAGGGCAAAAACGCGCTCGCCCTGTTGCGCAAGGCCCTCCAGCAGCTTGTCCAGATCGTGATGCATTGCGCTTCCGCCGTGTCGTGAATATCAGAAAAGAGGCCGCTTGCGCAGCCTCTCCCAAAAATGTTTTCCAGCGATGGATTTTCGTTGCCG
The DNA here is from genome assembly GCF_011039095.1 of Desulfovibrio sp. ZJ200. Lineage (NCBI taxonomy): Bacteria > Pseudomonadati > Thermodesulfobacteriota > Desulfovibrionia > Desulfovibrionales > Desulfovibrionaceae > Desulfovibrio > Desulfovibrio sp. ZJ200. The sequence continues at coordinate 4,047 of NZ_JAAKEH010000064.1, forward strand.
ACAAGAAAGGCGAACATTTTGCGCCGGGAGTGGACTCTCTGGTCCATGACCGGAGCAAAATGAGAAGTCTGCCGCAGCCGGCGGCGAAAAGACGCGCTGGAACTAGCGGCCTTTGGCGGCGCGCTTGGACGCCTTCAACGGGTTCACCTTGGCTGCGGCGGCTGTCTGAGCCTTGACGTGGGTGGCGAAATTGCAACGGCCGCCGGCCCATTTGCGCGCAGGGCTCGGGTAGCTGGAACAGAATTCCTGCCCGTCGAATTCGCGCACGCGATCGCAGCCGCTGCACTGTTCCACCACCGGGGAAACAACAAAGCCGTTGACCACAACGCCTTCAGCGGTTTTGGCGGCATTTTCCAGAGGACTCATAACACAACCTCCATGCTCGAAGCGCGGAACCACGCTTATTGACTGATGATGCAAAGGGATGTCAGCGGGCACACGGCGCTGATCGGGATGGATAAATATAGTGTAATGCCGCAGGCTGTCAAGAGCGGGGTCAGGCTCTTGCCGGGTCCGGGCTGGCGGGCGCTTTTTCCGGCAGGCCGGCCGCGCGGCGCACGAAACGGCGCACAGCGCTCATTTCCCGGCAGAGGCCTTCATAATCGAAACGGGAATAGCGCCCGTCCTGATACAGTATTTCTCCGGCCACCATAGTCATGCGGACTTCCATGCCCGTGGCCGCGTAGACCACCTGCGAAGCGGCGTTGTACAGGGGCTGGAGATTGGGGGCGGCAAGATCCAGGGCAATGCAGTCCGCGGCCTGGCCTGCGGCCAGCGAGCCGAGGCGCGGATCGTGCATGGCCGCCGCGCCGCCCAGGGTGGCCATATCCAGCACGCTTGCCGCGGGAAGCAGTGTGGGATCGCCCCCGGCCAGTTTGTGCAGCAGGGCCGCGCGCGCCATTTCGCTGAACATGTTCAATTGGTTGTTGCTGGCAGGCCCGTCGGTGCCCAGACCCACGGCAAGGCCCCGCGCGAGCATTGCAGGCACCGGCGCAACGCCCGAGGCCAGCTTCATGTTGGACGAGGGGTTGTGCGCGATCACGGCGCCCCTGGCGGCCAGCAGATCCAGCTCCTCGGGCTCCACGTCAACCGCATGGGCCAGGGTGCAGGGCAGATCCAGCAGGCCCAGATCCCGGCAGAGCGCCACAGGCCGTTTGTTGTGGACCTTGAGGCAGATTTTGGTTTCCTCGCGGGTTTCCGAGAGATGGATATGCAGGGGCAGGCTGCATTCCGCGGCCAGGGCCCGGCAATCCCTGAGAATTTCCGGCGTGGTGGTGTAGACGCTGTGGGGGTTGACGGCCACGCGCAAACGCTCGTGGCCCGCGTACATTTCCGCCAGGGCGCGGGTGGCGGCCAGAGCCTCGGAAGGTCCGGCGCAGGCCGCCGAAGGGAAGGCGAAAACCGCCTCGCCGCCCAGGCAGCGCAGTCCGGCCGTGTGCGCGGCCTGAAAGACCGCCTCTTCAAAAAGATACATGTCCACGCAGGCCGTAGTGCCGGCGCGCAACATTTCGGCATAGCCCATCAGGCTGCCCAGGCGCACGATTTCCGGGGTCAGCCGCTGCTCCACGGGAAAAATGCGCCGTTTGAGCCAGTCCATGAGCGGCATGTCGTCGGCAAGGCCCCGCAGAAAGGTCATGGCCGCGTGGGTGTGGGCATTGACGAGGCCCGGCAGAACGAGCATGTTGCCCAAATCGAGCTCGCGTTCGGCTTCCCAGGCGGCAAGGATTTCGTCGCGAGGCCCCGCGGCGGCGACGTGGCCCTGATCAATGGCCAGGGAAGCGTTTTCCAGGATACGGCGCTGGGGGTCCTGGGTCAGAATAAGGGCGGCATGAACAAGCGTGTGACAGTGCGGCATGGGAAGCTCGTGGAATTTAGAGAAGCAAGAGCCGGAAGTTCTTGCCATAGCTCCAAGCCGGCCGGGAATCAAGCGCGGTTTTTTCGTGAGCACAGGCGCGGCCTGTTGCGCTGATCCCCCTGCCTGATCCGCCCTGCGCACAGCGTTTTTTTGCAGGGCCGCAAGCGCGCGAGCCGGTATTTCCTTTTTCGGAGGTCTGATGCATTGTTTGCTGCTGCACGGCATTGCGGGCAGTCCCTTTGAAATGCGACTGCCTGCCGAGGCGCTGGAGGCCGCGGGCTTTGCCGCGCATACCCCGGTGCTGCCGGGCCACGGCAGCACCGAAGAAGCCTATCTTGCCGCTGATTTCGCCCAGTGGCGCGCCTTTGCCCGCGCCGAGTACGTCCGCTTGCGCGCCCGGGCGCCCGTGCTGCTGGCGGGCTATTCCCTGGGCGGCATTCTGGCTCTGGATCTGGCTGTGGGCGCGGCGCGCGGGGAGCTGCCGCCGCCTGCCGGGATTCTGGCCCTGGCCACGCCCCTGTTTTTTCACAAGTGGCATCCCTTTTTTCTGGCGGATCGCCATCTTCTCTTTCTGCCGCTTCAGGCCCGGCTGCGTCCGGCGCTGCGTCTGCCCCCGCGCGATGCCGCCTCGCGCGCCGTGGCCCCCTGGCAGGGGCACGAGCGGATCTGCTCGCTGCGTCACTTTCTGGAAATCGAGCGCGCCCTGCCCGCCATTCGGGCCGGTCTGCCCCTGATCCGCGCGCCGCTCTGCATTGTGCAATTGCGCAGCGACAGGAGCTGCCATCCTTATAATGCCCTGTATCTGGCGCGGCACACCGGCTCGGCGCTTACGGAGCTGCACCTTTTGCGCGTGAACAGCCCCCGGGGCGGGCATTTGCCGACCACCCATCTGGAGAGCCGCGAGCGGGTGGCGGCGCTTGCGGCGGCCTTTGCCCGGGAAGTGGCGGCAGGCACAAAGGCTTGCAACTTTACGCGCCAGAGGATATAGAGTTACGTTGTCACTTTGAGTAACCCGGTCTTCGACGGAAGGCTGAGCGCTGCCGCTTCTGCCGGCAGGCTCCCCCGCGAGCCCTCATCCACACACCTTATGGAGGTGCGCCTTGTTTGAATCCATAGCTTTTGCCATGGGCACTCCCCAGGCCGGGGCAGCCCCGGCCAGCGGAACGGATATGCTGATGCAGTTCCTGCCGCTGATTTTGATGTTCGTTATTTTCTGGTTTTTGCTGATCCGCCCCCAACAGAAGCGCGCCAAGGCGCACAAGCAAATGCTCTCCGAGCTGAAACGCGGGGATCATGTGCTGACTTCCAGCGGTTTGATCGGTCGCATTCTTGAAATCGACAACGAAGAGGTCATGCTGGAATGCGGCGACGCCAAGTTGCGCATTTCCCGCGCGGCGATCGGCGGCCTGCTGCCGGGCAGGGGCGGCAAGGATCTCAAACCTGAAGAAAAGAAGTAAGCGCGGGCCCGGTCGCGCTCTTTCCCGGAGCAGCTTGCCGGCATGCGGCTTTGCTGCCGCGGCAGGCATCGGGAATTCGGCTCAAAGCCGCTCTTTTTTTGCCGCGTTCCGAGTCTGCCCGGTGTTTTTCTCTTGGCGGGATGTCCTGCAAGGCGTGGCCTGCCAATGCGCCGGTCAGCTTTGCAGGCCCTGCTTGCAGGGGCGCTTGCAGTGCCCGGGCTGGCGGAGCAAGAGCCGCAGGCAGCCCGCACGGTCGGGAAAATGACCTTACGGCGGTGGTGCGGCCCGTGCTTGCACGGCAAAGCGCGTTTTTACACGCCTGATCCGCAAGGGAGGGCTTTGGTCCTTTTCCAGGAAAGCCACAGCTTGTAACGATCGTAGACGGGCAGCGCCTGAAGGGGGCGGCCGGAATCACGCTCTGCGCGCCGTGGAGCGAAGCGTTTTGAAATTTGCTCTTTTTCAGGCCCGCGCGGCGCGCGGGCAAGTCCTTTGTTCGGAAGGTGTACGATGGGTCTGCGCTGGCGCTTGTCCATAGCCGTTTTGGTGTTTGTGTTGTGCCTTGTTTACGCCCTGCCGAGCCTGCCCGGCATCGGGCAGGCTTTGGAAGGCGTGCTGCCGTCCAGCAGGATCAATCTCGGTCTCGATCTGAAGGGCGGCATCCATCTCACGCTCGGTGTGGATGTGGCCAAAGCCGTGAGTAACTCTCTGGCCCTGGCCGGGCAGGATCTGCGCCGTCTGGCCCAGGATGAAAAGATCGTCGTGCTGCGCCCGCGCGTGGTGGGCGGCACGGCCCTGGAATTTGTTCTGCCGCGCGCTGAAAACGAGGCGAAACTCCAGGAAATCCTCAAACGCCACTTCCCCCAACTGGATGTGGGCACGCCGCAAAGGGGGGAGTCCGGGCAGTTGCGCTATGTGGCGCACTTTACCGAAGTCGAGGTGAACCGTCTGGAGAGCCTGGCCCTGGATCAGGCCCTGCGCACCATCCGCAATCGCATCGATCAGTTCGGCGTGGCGGAGCCTGACATCCGCAAGCAGGCCGGGAACCGCATTCAGGTGCAGTTGCCCGGCATTTCCGATCCGCGCCGCGCCGTGCAGATCATCGGCCAGACGGCCCATTTGGAATTTCATCTTGTGCGTGACGACGTAGACCCGGGCAAGGCCGTGCTGCCCACAGGCGTGATCGCCTTGCCTCTGCTTGAAAAAACGCCCGGCGGCACGCAGAAGGAAGAGCTGATCGCCCTGGAAAAGGACGCCATGCTCACGGGCGAGGACGTGGCCGACGCGAGGCCCGCCTTTGACAACATGAACAAGTCGTATGTGACGCTGAATTTCAATGCCCGGGGAGCGCGCATCTTTGAGCGCGTCACCACGGAAAACGTGGGGCGTCGCATGGCCATTGTGCTGGACGGCAAAGTCTACTCCGCACCGGTGATTCGTGAACGCATCGGCGGCGGTCGGGCCAGCATTTCCGGCAATTTCACCACTGCCGAGGCTCAGGATCTGGCCATTGTGCTGCGCGCAGGCTCGCTGCCCGCGCCGGTTTCCGTCCTTGAAGAGCGCAGCGTGGGCCCCTCCCTCGGGCAGGAATCCATTGACAGCGGCATTCGCGCGGCCCTGGTGGGCGCGGCGGCCGTGGTGCTCTTCATGGCCCTGTATTACGGGCTCAGCGGGCTGATCGCCGACCTGATGCTCTGCTTCACCATGCTGATGGTCATGGCAGGCATGGGAGCCTTCGGCGCTACCCTGACTCTGCCGGGCATTGCAGGCATAGTGCTGACCATCGGCATGGCCGTGGACGCCAACGTGCTGATTTACGAGCGCATCCGGGAGGAACTGCGCCACGGTCTCACGCCGCTGGCCGCGGTGCGGGCCGGTTTTGACCGCGCCGCCATTTCGATCACCGACTCCAATCTGACGACCATCATTGCCACGGTGATTTTATACCAGTTCGGCACCGGGCCCATCCGCGGCTTTGCGGTCACGCTCTCCCTGGGCATCATTGCTTCCATGTTTACGGCCATTTTTGTATCGCGGGCCATTTTTGAGGGATGGGCGCGCCATTGCGGCAAAAAAGGCCTGAGCATCTGACGCTGGTTTTAACCGGCGCGCGGCCCGCGGCCGGACCGGCTCCCTGCCGCGGGCAGCGTTGCGCCAGGCCGTTCCTGCGGCGGGCGACTTTGAGAACACATATATTTCCGGACGTCGGTTCGGGAGGCACGCATGGCTTTCGCATTCATCAAGCATGACACGCACATAGATTTCATCGGCAAACGGCATTGGGCCTATGCTCTCTCCACGGTGCTGTTGCTGGCCGGGCTGGCCTCGGCGTTCTGGGGCAACGGGCTCAAGATGGGCATTGACTTTGCCGGCGGCGTCATTGTGCAGGTGCAGTTCGACCAGCCCGTGGATGATCAGGCTCTGAAAAAGAGCCTGGATATTCCTGCCTTGCCCGGCATTGCCACCCAGCGCTTCGGCGAGGGCGGGCGCGACTACCTGCTGCGTTTTTCCAGCGTGGAAAACGCGGACGCCTCGGCCTTGCGCACCAATGTGATCAATACTCTGGCCGCGGCATTCCCGGATAATCCGGCTGAGATCCAGCGTTTGGAAGTGGTGGGGCCCAAAGTGGGCGATGATCTGACCAACAAGGCATTGGCCGCGCTGTACTACGCCACATTGCTGATCGCCGTGTATATTTCCGGGCGTTTTGAACAGCGCTGGATGGCCGGCGCGATCATGGCCGCGGCTCTCTGGGGCGGCATGTATGTGCTTGGTTTCACGGGCCTTGGCATGGGGTGGCTGGTGCTGCTGGCGCTGGCAATCACGCTGGTGGTCTGCTTTTTCCTCAGGCTCAATTTCGCCCTGGGCGCAGTGGTCGGGCTGCTGCACGACGTTTTCATCACCGCGGGCCTGCTTTCGATCCTGAATGTGGAAATTGATCTCAACGTCATGGCTGCCTTGCTCACCCTTGTGGGCTACTCGCTCAACGACACGATCATTGTTTACGACCGCTTGCGCGAGAATCTGCGCGCGGCTCCCGATCTGACTATGGCCGATCTGATCAACAAAAGCATCAATCAAACTCTGTCGCGCACCATTTTAACCAGCGGCACCACCTTTGTGGCCACGCTTTCGCTCTTTCTGCTCGGTGGCGGGGTTATCCACGATTTTGCATTGACCATGCTGATCGGCGTCTTCGTGGGCACTGCGTCCTCGATCTACGTTTCCTCGGCTATTTTGCTTGCCCTGGGAGACACCGAATTTTATGCCCGGGCTCAGGCAAAAGAAGCTTATGAACGTCCCGGGGAACATGGCGTCGTCTAGAGCGGTTTGCTGTTGAAAACGGCAACCGCTCTGGCGGCCGCGGGAGCGGACGCCCGCGCCGAATGAGCGTTCAGACAGCGTTCTGGACGTGAAATGATGGCGGCGGAGTGATTGAAAATGAATATTTTCAATTAAAAAATGCTCACCGGGAATCGAGCGTTGGTAACGTGTAACGCCTTTTTTTCGATGATAGCTCACCAAAGGCTTTGCCTGATGGCGACAAAGAACCTTGTGAATGACGCAACGGAGAGAGAAATCTCGTGGAGTCGCCTCAGCTCACTTTGAATCCTTCTGGCCCCAGAATGCCTTGTGCCTGATAGCGTTTCCACCATTTACGCAAAGTCGGGCGAGAGATTCCACAGCGCCGACAAACAAAACCGGCGTCTCCTGACTCTTCGTAAAGTTTTACCCATTGAAGGCGTTGTCGGACTTCTTTTTCCATCAAGGGAACGTATCGATAAATTGAAATGATATCTATGAATCACATATTTTAATTATTCATCATTCAAAACTAATTAAGATTCTTCGTTAATAACTTATCAAATTTTGTTTTTACCAAATGTAATATATCCGAATTGTTCAGCGCATCCCAGTCAAAGAACTGTAATTTTTCAAAATCATAGTCATCTTGGGCAAGAGATAGCCAAATGCCTTCGCAACTTACTAAAATAAGTCCTCGACAACTAAGACGTCTTGCATAGGATTTTGCTTGAAAAAAATCTTCTTTAAGTTGCTTTTCATTGGGAATCCTAAATTTAGCCTCACAGATGACAGCGCCTTTTTCGTCACCCCGTTTAGTATCAGGATGAATAACATAGTCCGGGTAGTAGCGGATTCCTCTCCCCATGCGAAGAGGCATCTGACAGAGCCAATCCTTTTCAGTGAGTCCAAGGAGTCTTAGAAACGGTTCTAAGAGGTGCTTTTCTACATCGCGTTCGCAGGACAAGGGGAGATTAATGTTAGACACCGATTGTGGGAGAGTGGGGAGCAAGGATGTGTCAAAGTGTTTTTGTCTTATAATGGAGAGCAGCGCTGAGTATTCTTCCCGTGAGCAAGGCCGTCCTGCCACGCCTTGCATGTTGGCTTTAACCAAACCTTTTTGCGACCAGACAGGGTCGGCTTTCAACTCGTCAAGTGAAACAGGTGGGATAACTGTGGGGTGGCCAATCCAAATTACGCCAGGATAGTATCTGAAAGGGTCATTATAACCTGGGGTAATAGCTCTCCATATACCACTTATGTGGCTATATGGGGCTAATTCATACATTAAGATGATATCCCCTCTTTTTGTTTCAATGTTTCCTTGCCAATAGTGGATAGAGTCAGTTGTAGTATGGAGTGACTCGTGATCTATGCTAGAGTTTGCGCCTACCAGATAGGATTTTAATGGACTTGGGATTTCATCAACTAGAGGCTTGGAGAGAAAATGCTGCGCAAAACTATAGAGAAACACACAAAGTTGCGGTGGAGATAATTGATAGTGGCAACGGAATTCATAAAATACTTTACATAATTTTATATAATATAAACACTTGTCTTCATATTTTGTTTTATTTGGTAGTTGCGGCAGGACGATTCCGAAAACATCACATATTTCTTGGAGGCGGAAAAAATGAACGGGGTAAAGGTAAGGAAAAGCAAATTGTTGAGATTCTGCATACAAAGTAATTGATAAATTTGGTATATTCTCAACAATATCACGAAATGTGATATTATCTTCTAGTAGAGTTTGGTGAAAAATATTTATTACATCTTCTGAAAATTCTTCAAAATTTTTATACACAACTGGGTTAATAGATTGAGTAAAATCAAACCACTCTTTTGCAAGAGGGATAATTAATAAATTATTAATAAACTTTTTTATAGTATTATTAGGGTCACCGGAAATAACATATTTGGGAAAATTTTCAAAAAAATGTAATGCCTCCTTCCCCTCTTCCGTCTTCAGATAGTTATCCAAGAGGAATTTTGTAAATTGCATAATTATTCTCTTAATAAGATGTCCGGCATATAATTTGCTTAGAGCATTTTGCTTTTAACTTTTTACATAGCCACAGGATTTAAACCATCCTTCAGCGTCTTTTTGTGTGATACAACTTAATGCTTTTCCAATGGATTTGTACAGTTCATCACATGTTTTTGCTTTCATACCCCGAAGTAATTGTTTCACTTTGCTCCACATCTTTTCAATGGGATTTAAATCCGGGCTGTATTCTGGAAGGAAAATATACTTGCAGCCTTTTTCCGTTATCAACTTTTGGGCTGTTTTT
>NZ_JAAKEH010000065.1:0-12630 GCF_011039095.1 Desulfovibrio sp. ZJ200
CTTTGAAAATGCTCTGCTGACGCGAAAGCGGCAGCCGCCGCAACGCGGCGTACATTCAGGCGAAAACCGCGTTTTTCGCCTGAATGCCACCTTTGACTTTCATAAAAAGTCAAAGGTAATCTGCTCTAACGTCCAGGGCGCTATGCCGAAATGCCGATCCCCGGGAGGACAGCGGGATGAAAATAGCCTTATTGCAATGCAACAGCGTGACCGGCGACGTGGCCGGGAATCTCCAGCGCATCCTTGACGCCGCGCGGCAGGCGGCCGGCGCGGATCTCTGCGTGACGCCGGAGCTGGCTCTCTGTGGCGCGGCTCCCGGCCATTATCTCTGCGCCGAGGATTTCGCGGAAGGGTGCCGTCGGGCCTTGCAGCAACTGGCCGAGGCCCTGCGCGACGGGCCGCCGCTGCTGGTGGGCGCGCCGGTGGTCAGCGTCTATGCCGCGGGCCTGCTTTCCAACGCGGGCGTGCTCATCCACAAGGGGCAATGGCAGGTGGTCTCGCGCAAGGTCTACCAAAGCCTGGGCCAGAATTTCGGCCAGGGCGCGGGCCAGGTCGATGACGTGCGCTATTTTGATCGCGGCATTTCCTGCGGCATCCTGCCCCTGGCCGGCTGGCGGCTGGGCGTGGTGCTCTGCGAGGACGCTGCGGCCGAGGGGGGCGCGTTCTGGAAAACCCAGTATGCCAGCGGCCATAATCCGCTTATGGAACTGATCCAGCGCGGGGTGGACGCCATTGTGCACATGGCGGCCGCGCCGTTCAGCGTGGGCGCGCAGGAAGCCGGGGAGCAGATGCTTTCGCATGTGGCGGCGCGGCATCATGTGCATCTTTTTTCCGTCAATCTGGTGGGCGGCAATGACAGCCGCATCTACAACGGGCAGAGTCTGGCCTTTGATCCCACCGGGCAGTTGCTGGCCCGGGGCAAGGCTTTTGAGGAAGATGTGCTGGTGGTTGACACCTCGCTGGGGCCCGCTGAGCCCGAACCTCTCTGCACAAGCGCGGAAGAAGCCTGCTGGCGCGCTTTGACCCTGGGCACGCGCGATTTCGTGCGCAAGTGCGGGGCCGAACGGGTTATTGTGGGGCTGTCCGGCGGCATGGATTCGGCCCTGGTCTGTTGCATTGCGGCAGAGGCATTGGGCCCGGAGCGTGTCACGGGCGTGCTGATGCCTTCGCCCTACAACAGCGAAGGCTCGCTGACGGACGCCCGCGCTTTGGCCGACAATCTGGGCGTGACCACCGTCACCCTGCCCATTGAGCCGCTGATGCGCTGCTTTGAGGAAACGCTCAGGCCCGGGCTTGCCCTTTTTCCGGAACAGGCCGGCGACGTGACCTTTGAAAACGTGCAGGCCCGCATCCGCGGCACGCTCCTCACGTCCCTGGCCAACCGGGCCAGGGCTCTTGTGCTGAATACAGGCAACAAGAGCGAGGGGGCCCTGGGGTATACCACGCTGTACGGCGACGCCGTGGGCGCGCTTGGCGTCATTGCGGATCTGACCAAAACCCAGGTCTATGCCGTGGCCCGTTGGTACAACGAGCGCCGGGGCGCGGCCATCATTCCGCAAAATATTTTCGACAAGGCCCCTTCAGCAGAACTGCGCCCCGGCCAGAAAGATGCCGACAGCCTGCCCCCTTATGACGTGCTTGATCCCTTGCTGGAGAAACTGCTCGCGCCCGCGGCGCACGGGGCGGCCGGGCTTGAGCCCGAGGCGTGCCGCGAGGTGCGCGACAAACTGTTCAAAGCGGAATTCAAGCGCCGCCAGGCTCCCCTGTGTCTGCATGTGAGCCGCATGCCTTTCGGCTCGGGCTGGCAGGCGCCTGTAGCGGGGCGCTACCGGCTGCCGTAAACAGTGCCGGGCTGCCCGGGCGATCGCTCACAGCCCCGGCGCGCGGCGCAACGGGGAGGGATTCGCCTTTGATATGATTTCCGTAAAAAATTCATTGTAATTTTACATGGTTGCAAAAGGAATTTCACGCTAAAAGTGAATTCTTCGCAACGGGTTTTCCCTTGAAGCCCGGCGCGGGCTGGAGTAAAGTCACCTGTCAGCCCACAATACTTTGACCCGGAGGAAGTCATGGCGGAAGCACCGGAGAAAAATCTGGCCCTTGATATTGTGCGCATTACCGAGGCCGCGTCCCTGGCCTCGGCCCGCTGGCTGGGCCGCGGCGACAAAGAGTCCGGTGACGGCGCGGCTGTGGACGCCATGCGCGTCAGCTTTGCCACGCTGCATATTGACGGCCTTGTGATCAGCGGCGAGGGTGAAAAAGATCATGCCCCCATGCTGCGTAACGGCGAAAAAGTGGGCATGGGCGACGGGCCGAGCCTGGATGTGGCCGTGGACCCGGTGGAAGGCACCAATCTGCTGGCCTACGGTCGCCCCAACGCCATTTCCGTGGTGGGCGTGGCGCCGCGCGGCAGCATGTTCAATCCCGGCCCCAGTTACTATATGCAAAAGCTGGTGGTGCCGCGCGAGGCGCGCGAGGTCATAGATTTGGACGCGCCGGTCAAGGTCAACCTGGCACATGTGGCCAAAGCCATGGGCAAAAGCATTCAGGATCTGGTCGTCTTCGTGCTGGACAAGCCCCGCCATCAACGCTTGATCGCGGAGATCCGCGAGGCCGGGGCCCGCATTCAGCTTCAGACCGACGGCGACGTGGCTGGCGCGCTGATGGCCGTTGATCCGCGCTCCGAGGTGGATGTGATGCTGGGAACGGGCGGCACCCCGGAAGGCGTGCTGGCGGCCTGCGCCATCAAGGGCATGGGCGGGCAGATCCTGGCCAGGCTGGACCCGCAGTCCTATGTGGAAAAAGAAGCCATCAACGAAGCGGGCATTGATCTGCGCGAAGTGCTCACGGTCAACGATCTGGTGCGCAGCGACGATTGCTTTTTCGCCGCCACGGGCATTTCCGGCGGCGACTTTTTGCGCGGCGTGCGCTACAGCGCGCGGCACGCGGTAACCCATTCCCTGGTTTTGCGTGGCAAAACCGGCACATTGCGCTATGTGGAGTCGTACCATAATATGGACAGACTCTCTAAAATCAGCGCGGTTCGGTATTGAATGAAAAGAGCGTATTTTTTGTTTCCGGGTCAATGGGCATTTTCCTCCCCGGTCGGTTTCGGCCTGATGATCCTCCTTCTGTTTTTCGTGCTGCCGGTTCCCATCGCCGAGGCCGCGCGCTCCGTGCCCAAAAAGCCCGCGCCCGCTTTGACCGTATATGACAATCAGCCTCCGGTCACGGACAAGGAATTGATCGACTTTCTGGAAATTCTGCCGCGCTTCCGGGCCTGGGCCAAGGAAAACAAGGAAGAGGCCCACCCTGTGCTGCGCAACGGCAAGGCGGATTTTCTCTATTCTCCCCAGGCCGCGGAATGGGTGAGGGCCCAGGGCTGGGATCCGTTGCGCTTTTTCAGCGTCATGGGCCGGATGGCCGCGGCGCTGGTCATCGTTGAGGAAGGCAACGACATGAGCGGCACTCGTCCGCGCGACATGCCCAGCGTCACGGAAGAAGAACTGACTCTTGCCCGCCGCCACCTGGGCACCATGCTGAAAGCCGGAAGCGACGCGCCGCCGATCAATCGCTGAATGCTTTCATCAGTTCGGAATATCAGGCGGTTTTGCGGGGCTTGGATTTGCCTTTGCAAGACTGGAGAAATATAATCATCTGAATTTTTTGAAAAATTTCCCTCCCATTAGAGCGTTTTCTCTTTGAAAATGCTCTAGCAAAACGCTCTAAAAGTTGTGGATATTTTCAAAAGCAATACACTCTCGCTTTGAAGCAACGGAAATGGTCATAAAAACCCCTTGAAGCTTTGAGCCTCAAGGGGTTTTGCTGTTCTTGTTCCGGAACGATCCTGGAGGGTCGGTAAAATGGAGCTGGCGGGGACGCATAGGAGTCGAACCTACCGCAGACCGTAAAGCCTGCCGCCGGTTTTGAAGACCGGGCGCCACACCGGTGACGAAACGCCCCCGCATTGCATGATGACAGCCACAGGCGAGCAAATTTTTCAGTTGCCTGCGGACGCGTGGCGGATTTTCATCCGTAGCTTCCTTCGCCGCAACGGCTGAAGCCTGGACGCGAGATGATGGCAGCGAAGTGATTGAAAATAGATATTTTCAATCAAAAAATGCTCTACGGTGCGCAGAGCCGTTCCAGGCTCTGGAACCTGCACCTGCGCTGCACGGCTGTTCCACCAAGCGGCAGCCATTCCGAAAAGATCCGGGAAGGCCCATTCGGGCCGTTGACGCCCTGCTTTCAGGAAGAATAATGGCACGGAAGCAAACAGCCGTCAATCACAAGCATGGGCCGGGCAGGGCTGCCGCGCTTATTGCCAGGCATGGAAGCAATGGTATACATAGAGCGTTTCGCTAATGAAATTAGCTAAACGCTCTGGCGGCAGCGTTAGCTGGCGCCCGCGCCGAATGAGCGTCCAGAGCGCGCTCTGGACGCGAAATGATGGCAGCGCAGTGATTGAAAATAGATATTTTCAATCAAAAAATGCTCTAGTCTGGCATTGCCTGTACGGGCGTGCATTTGACAGCGGCCGCGTGCAGGTAGTACTTTCTTGCGCGGGCCGACCGCCAGTCCGGCTCTGGCCGCGCGCAGCCGCTGCGCGCGGAAATCGTAACGGAGGCAGCGTTGAATCAGATAAGTCGCAACCTGATGCTTTGGGCGATCATCGTCCTGGCGATGGTCATGCTTTTTAATATGTTCCAGCAGCCGCAAAGCGCTCTGGAGCAGGTGCCCTACACGGAATTTATGAACCGGGTGGACAAGGGGCAGGTGCTGTCCGTGACCATCCAGGGGCATACCCTTACCGGCAAAGTGGCCGAGGGCAAGAGCCTGGTGACCTATGCCCCGCAGGATCCGGGGCTGGTCAGCAAGCTCATGGAGAAAAAGGTGGAAATCAAGGCCGAGCCGCCGGAGGAACAGCCCTGGTACATGGCTCTGCTGGTTTCCTGGTTTCCCATGCTGCTGTTGATCGGCGTCTGGATATTTTTTATGCGCCAGATGCAGAGCGGGGGCGGCAAGGCCATGAGCTTCGGTCGCTCCAGGGCACGGATGCTCAATCAGGAGGGCGCGCGCATCACCTTTGACGACGTGGCGGGCGTGGACGAGGCCAAGGAAGAGCTCTCGGAAGTGGTGGAATTTCTTTCCAATCCCAAAAAGTTCACCCGCCTGGGCGGGCGCATTCCCAAAGGCGTGCTCCTGGTGGGCCCTCCGGGCACGGGCAAGACGCTGCTGGCGCGCGCCGTGGCCGGCGAGGCCGGGGTGCCGTTTTTTTCCATCTCCGGTTCGGATTTTGTGGAAATGTTTGTGGGCGTGGGCGCTTCGCGCGTGCGCGACCTTTTCGTGCAGGGCAAAAAAAACGCGCCCTGCCTGATTTTTATTGATGAAATCGACGCCGTGGGCCGCCAGCGCGGCGCGGGTCTGGGCGGCGGCCATGACGAACGCGAGCAGACCTTGAACCAATTGCTGGTGGAAATGGACGGCTTTGAGAGCAATGAAGGCGTGATCCTGATTGCAGCCACCAACCGCCCGGATGTGCTGGACCCGGCTCTGTTGCGGCCCGGCCGCTTTGACCGCCAGGTGGTGGTGCCCACGCCGGATCTGCGCGGCCGCCGCCGCATCCTTGAGGTGCATACCAAGCGCACGCCCCTGGATTCGGATGTGGATCTGGAAGTGCTGGCGCGCGGCACGCCCGGCTTTTCCGGCGCGGATCTGGAAAACCTGGTCAACGAGGCCGCCCTGCAGGCCGCCAAGCTCAACCAGGACAAACTGGACATGCGCGATTTTGAATTCGCCAAGGATAAAGTGCTCATGGGCCGCGAGCGGCGCAGCCTGATTCTTTCGGAAGAGGAAAAGCGGATCACCGCCTACCATGAAGGCGGTCACGCTTTGGCGGCCCGTCTGCTGCCCGGTTCCGACCCGGTGCACAAGATCACAATCATCCCGCGCGGCCGCGCTCTGGGCGTGACCATGCAGTTGCCGGAGGAAGACCGCCACGGCTACTCGCGCACCTTCCTGCGCAATAATCTGGTGGTGCTGCTTGGGGGCCGCGTGGCCGAGGAGCTGATCTTCGACGACATCACCACCGGCGCGTCCAACGATATTGAGCGCGTCACCCGTATGGCCCGCAAGATGGTCTGCGAATGGGGCATGAGCGAGGCCGTGGGCACGCTTGCCATCGGCGAAACCGGCGAAGAGGTTTTCATCGGTCGCGAATGGGTGCAGAACAAGAACTTCAGCGAAGACACGGCCCGCCTGGTAGATTCCGAGGTCAAGCGCATCGTGGATGAGGCCCATTCCCGCTGCCGCAAGCTCCTTGAAGATAATGTGGAGATTCTGCACCGCATCGCGCGGGCTCTGCTGGATCGTGAGACCATCACCGGCGATGAGCTGGATCTGATCATGGAGAATAAGGAACTGCCGCCCCTGGACGTCAACGGCAAACCCGTGAAGACCTCCCCGAGCGCTGCGCATCGCGGGGAGAAGCAGAACAAGGAGCCGGATGCCTCCGCAGACTTTCTGCTGGAGCCGGATGCCCAGGGCAGGAGCGACGCCCGGACAGTGGAAGCGGTTTCCGGGCACGACGCCGCAGCCGGGCAGGACCGCGGAAGGGACAAGGACGCCGCTTGCGACGCATCTTCCGATGCCGCCTTGCCGAAGCCGCAGGATGCGGCGAACGACCGGGGGCCGGGCGCGTCGGAGCCCGGGGCGCACGGCGGGGATCATGACAAAAAATAAACCGGGCCCGGGTTCGGCAGCAACGAGCCCGCCCTGGCATGTCGGGGGGGGGCGGGCGCTTGTGACGCCCGCCCCTTTCGGCGTCATGGGCATCGTGAACCTGACGCCCGATTCTTTTTATGACGGCGGCGCGCATGCCACGGCAGAAGCAGGTCTGGCGCATGCCCTGCGCCTGCGCGACGAGGGGGCCGACATCCTGGATTTGGGGGCCGAATCCTCCCGGCCCGGCGCGCGCTCTCTCACGCCGCAAGAGGAACAGGCCCGCCTTTTGCCCGTCCTGACCGCTCTGCGGCGCAAAGCCCCGGGCGCAACGCTTTCCGTGGACACCTGGCATGCGGCCACCGCGGTCGCGGCGCTGGAGCTGGGCGCGGGGATCGTGAACGATATTTCAGCCTGCGCTTTTGAGCCGGAACTGCTGGACGTGCTGATCCACTACAAGCCCGGTTATGTGCTGATGCACAGCCAGGGCCGCCCCGAGACCATGCAGCACAATCCGCGCTACGCCGATGTGCGCCGCGAGGTGAGGGATTTTTTCGAGCGCGCCCTGAACCGTCTTGTAAGCGCGGGCCTGCCCGAAGACCGCATTGCTCTGGACCCGGGCATCGGTTTCGGCAAAAGTCTGGAGCACAATCTGGCGCTTCTGGCCCACCCGGAGGACTGGCTTTCTTTCGGTCGCCCGGTACTCATGGGCCTTTCCATGAAATCCGTGTTCGGCGGCCTGCTGGGCCTGCCCGCAAGTGGGCGGGGGCCTGCTTCTCTGGCGGCCACGGTCCTGCTCTGGAGCCGTGGCGTGTTCTGGCACAGAGTGCATGACGTGGCGGCCACGCGCCAGGGTTTGGGGGTCGCAGCGGCACTGGAGCCGGGCATGGGCCGGGCCGCGTGGGCGCAACGCGGGCCAAGCGCCGGGCAGCGTACAAGGAAAGAGCATCGTGTTTGAGCATGTCACCCTTGACTGGCGGGATCTTCTGGACATTGCCCTGGTCAGCGCGCTGCTCTATCAGGTCATTCAACTGTTGCGCGGCTCCAGGGCTCTGGCCGTGCTCACCGGCCTGGGGCTGCTGACTCTGCTGTATTTCATGGCCGGGGCCATGGGGCTGTACACCCTCACCTGGCTTTTGCAGCATATCTTCAGCTCCCTCTTCATTCTCATTGTGGTCATTTTTCAGGCCGACATCCGGCAGGCTTTGGGCGAAATGGGCGCGCACCGCCTGTTCAGGCGGCCCGAGCTGAAACAGGGCGGGGTTGAGGAGGTGGTCAGGGCCTGCGTGGAAATGGCCCGCCTGCGCGTGGGCGCGCTGATCGTCATTGAGCGCAGCATGCGCCTGGAGGATATGATCAAGCGCGAGGGCGTGCGCGTGGACGCCCAGCTTTCCCGCCAGCTGCTGATGAATATTTTTTATCCCAAGGCCCCGCTGCACGACGGCGCGGTGGTCATCAGCCGGGGGCGGATCATGGCTGCGGCCTGCATTTTGCCCCTGGCCGTGGCCAAGGGGCAGAATTTCGGCACGCGTCACCGCGCCGCTCTGGGCATCACCCGGGAAAGCGATGCCGTGGCCGTGGTTGTGTCCGAAGAGCGCGGCGAAATTTCGCTGGCCATGAAGGGCGATTTGATCCGCTCCCTGGACGCGACGCGCTTGAGGCAGGTGCTCAATGAAATCCTCTAGCAGTCCCCGGCGCGCGCCGCATCTTGTTTCATTGCTGGTGGCCGTGCTCACGGCCGTGGGCATGTGGTATGTGGTCAGCGTGCGCGACCGCCTGGAAGCCCAGGTGGAAGTGAATATTGATTATTTCGGCATCCCGTCCAATCTGGTGGTCACTGACGGCCTGATCAGCAAGGTGCTGGTGCGTTTGCGCGGCCCGGAAACCCTGCTGCGTTCCATCCCGCAGCAAAAGCTGACTCAGGCCGTGGATCTTTCGGGCATCAAGAAGGGCGACACGATTGTGCCTTTGAGCGGCGAAAGTATGGGGCCCGCTTTCCGGGCCTTTGAGCTCGTGGACGTGCAGCCGCCGCGCATTGTGCTCAAGGCCGACACGCTGCTGGAACGCAGCGTGCCTTTGCGCGCCATTGTGGATTCGCCCTTGCGCGGGGGCGCGCTGACCGTGGAAAACGTCAGCGTTTCCCCGGCAACCGTGGTTTTGCGCGGACCGGAAAGCGTGGTCTCGGATATTTCCAGCCTTCCTCTGACCATCATGCTCGATCCCAAGGCTGCGGGCACCACGGTGCAACAGATCGTCACCCTGGATACGCCAAGCCTGGTGACTGCCACGCCGTCTTCCGTGCGCGTGCAATATACCATCACCAGCGGGCGCACTGTGATTTCACGACGCTGCAAGGTGGAGCTCTCAGTGGAGAACCGCCGCCTTTACGCCGTGACGCCGGACGAAATCACCGTGCTGGCGGAAGTGCCGGAGGCCCTGGCGAAAAGTGCCCGCTATCTTTCCCGCCTGGAGGTCAGCGTCGTGCCGCCCGCTCTGGAGCCGGGCCAGCATGCGAAAGTGGAGCTGCGCTTCCGGCTGCCTGAAGGCATGACGCTCTTGAATTCGGCCACGGAAGAAGTTACGGTTTCACGCAAGAAAAAATAATCCGCGCTTCCGGGCCGCTGCGATGGCTGCGGCTGGAGTACGCTCCCCGGGCAAAAAGCTGCTTTTCCTGCCGCAAGGGCAAAACGCCTCGCAGAGCGTTTTGCTAATGAAATTAGAGCGTTTTGCTCATGAAATGAGCTAAACGCTCTGGCGACAGCGTTAGCTGGCGCCCGCGCCGAATGAGCGTCCAGACCGCGTTCTGGACGCGAAATGATGGCAGCGCCGCTTTTGAAATTGAATAATTTCAAAAGCAAAATGCTCTAGCTAAACGCTCTGGCATGGCGAAGCCATGCCCGCCGCGCGCGTCAGCCGTTGGCGGCTGTGCCGCCTTACGGATGACGACAGCTCTAAAGACAGCCCCCGGGGCGCGTCGCAAGAAGGAGATCTCATGGCTGAGCGTCTTTTCGGCACCGACGGACTGCGCGGCACAGTGAACAACGCCCCCATGACCGTGGATGTGGCCCTGCGGCTCGGGCTTGCCGCCGGAGTGCGCTTCAGGCGCGGCCCGCACCAGCATAAGGTGGTCATCGGCAAGGATACGCGGCTTTCGGGCTACATGTTCGAGTCCGCGCTCACGGCCGGGCTGTGCGCCGCGGGCATGTACGTGATCATGACCGGCCCCCTGCCCACGCCCGCCATTTCTTTTCTGACGCGCAGCATGCGTGCGGATCTGGGCGTGGTCATCTCGGCTTCGCATAATCCTTATTCCGACAACGGCATCAAATTTTTCGACGCCGACGGCTATAAACTGCCGGATCAGACCGAGGACGAGATTGCCGCAATGGTGCAAAAGCCCGATATGGCCTGGCCCTATCCGCAAGCGCATCAGGTCGGTCGCGCCGCCAAGATTGAAGACGCGGGCGGTCGCTATATTGTCTACACCAAGAGCTGTTTTCCGCCTCAGCTTACGCTTTCCGGCCTGCGCATCGTCATCGACTGCGCCAACGGCGCCAGCTACAAGGTGGCCCCGCTGGCTCTGGAAGAGTTGGGCGCCGAAGTCTTTCGCCTGGGCACGCAGCCCAACGGCCTGAATATCAATGAGCACTGCGGCTCGCTCTATCCCGAAGTGGTGGCGGCCAAAGTGCGCGAAGTGCGCGCCGACGTGGGGCTGGCCCTGGACGGCGATGCGGATCGCCTGATTGTGGTGGATGAACACGGCGCCATTCTGGACGGGGATCAGCTCATGGCCCTCTGCGCCCAGGCCATGATGGCCCGCGGCGAGCTGCCGGGCAATCTGCTGGTGGCCACAGCCATGAGCAATCTGGCTCTGGAGATCTTCATGCGCGAGCATGGCGGCAGCCTGCTGCGCACCAAGGTGGGCGATCGCTATGTGGTGGAAGCCATGCGTCGCGAAGGAGCCATGCTCGGGGGCGAACAGTCCGGCCATTTGATTTTCCACCGCTACAGCACCACGGGCGACGGCCTGCTGGCGGCCCTGCAAATTCTGCGGATCATGCGCGAAAAAGAAAAACCTCTTTCCGAGCTGGCCGGTTTGCTCACGCCCTTTCCCCAGCAGCTTGTCAACGTGCGGGTGGAAAAACGCCTGCCGTTTGAGGAGCGCCCGGCCATTGCCGAGGCCGTGGCCCGCGTGGAAAAGGAACTGGCGGGCCGCGGGCGGGTGCTGTTGCGCTATTCCGGCACCGAGTCCCTCTGCCGGGTCATGGTGGAAGGCGAGGACGCGGACAAGGTCAAGGCCTATGCCGAGGATTTGGCCGCGGTGGTGGCGCACGAACTGCGCTAGAGCCGTCTGCCTGTGTCCGCAACCGGGCCGGAGCCGCATACTTTTGAAAACGTTCCCATGCCGCTCTATGTGTGGCGTGAGCGCTTGGTCACATTACAGTGCTCAAAAATATCCCGCGAGGTCCTTGGGCAAGCGTACCTGTCTTTGCTGTGTTTTCCCGCTTTTTGCTGCGCTGAGGCCGCAAAATTGCGTTTTTTGCTTGCGCTTGCCAGGCTTTTGGATGATTATCTAAATGTGGAACAACCAATGTGGAACAACCGCAGTGGAGGCGCACATGAAAGATATACGCAAGGTAGTCATTCCCGTGGCCGGTTGGGGTACGCGTTCACTGCCCGCAACCAAGAACATTCCCAAGGAAATGCTGCCCATCTATAACAAGCCCGTCATTCAGTATGTGGTGGAAGAGGCGCAGCGCGCGAAAATCCAGGACGTGATCTTTGTGACCAACCGTGACAAGAGCGTCATTGAGGATCACTTTGACTACAACCTCCAGCTGGAGGCGGTGCTGGAGCGCGCAGGCAAGGTGGACAAGCTGCGGGAAGTGCGGGAAGTGGCTGAGATGGTCAACATCATGTCCGTCCGCCAGAAAAAGCAACTGGGCCTCGGCCATGCTGTGCTTTGCGCGCGCGAGCTGGTGCGCGACGACCCCTTTGCGATCATGGTGGGCGACGACCTGATGTTCGGAGGCGTGCCGGGCATCGGCCAGCTCATTGAAGTGGCCATGGCCGAAAAGATGCCGGTCATCGGCGTCATGGAAGTGCCTTGGGAAAAGGTCAGTCGTTACGGGATCATCGACGGCGAGGAGGTGGCCCCCGGGGTCTTCAGGGTTCGCAGCATGGTGGAAAAGCCCAAGCGTGAGGATGCGCCCTCGCGGCTGGCCATTGTGGGCCGTTATGTGCTCACCCCGGAAATCTTCGACTTTCTGGAAAAGGCCAAGCCCGGCCACGGCGGCGAGATCCAGCTCACTGACGCCATGCAGGCCATGGCCCAGGAGCGCGGCATGATGGCCGTGCGCATGTCGGGCATGCGCTTTGACGCGGGCGATTGGGCGGAATTTTTGACCGCTAACATTTATTTTGCCTTGCAGGATGAAGAACTGCGCTACGAACTGCTGGGTCTCCTGAAGAATTTCGTGCAATTCCATTAGCGCAGTTTTACTTTGAAACTGTTTTTCCGGCGCGAAAGCGGCCGCCGCATCGGTGCTTTTGCCAGCGTGGCTGTCGCTATCTGCACGTCCTTCCGGGCTACGGCTACCGCGCCCGTCAGCCCTTGGGGCTGACGGGCGCAGTGCTGTGGCCTGCTCTTAGAGCGTTTTGCTCATGAAAGTAGAGCATTTTCTCTTTGAAAATGCTCTGCTGACGCGAAAGCGGCAGCCGCCACAACGCGGCGTACATTCAGGCGAAAACCGCATTTTTCGCCTGAATGCCACTTTTGACTTTCATAAAAAGTCAAAGGTAATCTGCTCTAGAGCATTTTCACTTTGAAAATGCTCTGCTGACGCGAAAGCGGCAGCCGCCGCAACGCGGCGTACATTCAGGCGAAAACCGCGTTTTTCGCCTGAATGC
>NZ_JAAKEH010000066.1:0-12364 GCF_011039095.1 Desulfovibrio sp. ZJ200
GACCAAGTTCCGCACTTTTGTGCGTCACGGTACCATAATGTGTTGACGTATGGGAGCCGTGGCCACGCAAAAAAAGTCCGCGCAAATCGGGAACTCGCCTGCCCACAAGCGCAAACAGTTCCGGGAAAACTGACCGCGAGATGCTTTGTCCGTTACATTCCAGCCAGTTACTCATATCTTCCGGGTTCGTCGCAACTGGCCATGCAATGATGGTCCCGACCGGGACGCCGCCCGAGCCTTGGGCCTTTACTGCCACCTTTGTGGGATCAAAGCTTGTGGCGTCTGCGCCGTGGGCCGCCTGGGCCGGCACGAAGAGCAGAAAGAGCCAAAGAATCAGCGGGAAGGAACGAAATCTTTGCATTTGAAATCTCCCAGGAGAAAGGGGCTGGTCAGTCAGAGCATTTTTTGATTGAAAATATTCATTTTCAATCACTTCGCTGCCATCATTTCGCGTCCAGAACGCGGTCTGGACGCTCATTCGGCGCGGGCGCCAGCTAACGCTGTCGCCAGAGCGTTTAGCTAATTTCATTAGCAAGCTGCGCTATTGCTATAACACTATGGTATAGTTGGTAGAAAAATATTTTATATATTTTTCTACCAACTATACTACCAACATCCTTTCTGGCTTTCAGAGGACTCTATCACACTTCATCAGCCAACCTCCCCATGCCGGGCGGGTCGCCTCTTGGCATTTTCATTTTCAATGGACCAGTTTTGGGGTGGGGTCAGTTGGTCTGAAATCACCACTGCTCGGCGAAGCCGGTTCGCCTTGCGGCACGCGCTTGTAGCAAATTCGGATCGGGAAGTGGCGATTTCATTGCCAACGCAGAAAGACCGCTCACCATTCAAAAATTGGCCGGGCGAGAAGTAGATCTAGATCGTTTATATAAATCTTATGCCGAGCCAAGAGGGCGGCAATCTTCTCCCGGTCCCATATCACAATCTCCAGATCCGCCGCCCGCTCCCACACCTTGCGATCCACGGCGGGAGCATTGATGGCTAACACTGTCTGGCTGAATTTTTTGCCAGTCCTTTTTTCATAGCTGGGGCGCGCAGAATAAGGTTCCCGCACCGAATTTGTGCGGCTGAATTTGTTCTGGGAGGTTTTGCACTGCATGATGACGTTGGTTGGGCCGGTGATTATCACATCTGCCCCGTAATCTCCGGATCTGCTGGTGAGAAAGGCTTCCCCCTGCCATTCCTTTTCTCCCAGCAGGGCGCACAGAGCCTCAAAATATTTCCAGTCCAGGGATGGCAATAGCTCCGGCGAGAGTCTTTCATTAAGGATTTCTGTGCCGAAAAGGGAATCCATATTGAAATCGTCTGGCTGAATCTCCCCGGGGGCCATCACCACATCCTTGATGCCCACCTTGCGCTGCAAAAGCTCACTGAGGTTCACGTCAAAAGACTTGAGGGAGGGATGACGCAAAATAGGGTAATAGACATGCACGTCCCGGGGCGCGCCGATGCGGTACACCCGGTCGGTTGCCTGTGCCTCCCTGGCTGGGTTCCAGTGCCGCTCCAGGTGGATCACATTGTTGGCGCCAATGATGGTGAGGCCAACGCCTGCGGCCAGCGGGGAGAGACAGAGGATATTGAAGCCGGGGGTGGCTTCAAAGGCCTGTATCAGGCTCATGCGGTCGGGAGAGCGGGAATTGGGTCTGGCTACGGCCCTAGTGTCCCCATTGATTATGGTGACGGGCAGGCCATATTTCTGGCCGAGAACAGTGGCCAGAAACACTTGCAGACTTTTGTTGATCACAAAGATAAGCGCTTTTTCCTCACGGGCCTTGATTTCGTCGAGGATCTTGATCAGCAGCCTGAGCTTGGCGGACTGCTCAAAAATTCTCGCGAGAGCCGTTCCAGATCTAGCTACTGGGATACTGGTGTCTTGGCCGAAGAGGGGATGCAGAGAAATTGCCTGCAGTTTGCGCAGACTGGGGAGCAACAGGCCGCGGATTTTGGCTGCGTCTCCCTGTTGCCTTGCGTGAGCCACGCTGGAGACAACAGCGTTGTAGGCCTCCAGCTGTTCGCCAGACATCGTGGCCGCATAACTGGTATCTTCCATCCCGTCATGGATGATCTTTTTCGGCAGGCCGGAAAGTTTTTCTTCCTTGGTGCGCCGGAGCATATGGTGGCCAATCTTGAGGCGCAGACGCCGCCCCGTATCCAAGGCACCTTCCTGATTGTCAGGAATGGGGTATTCCCGGCGAAAATCCTGAAAGGAGCCCAGCAGCCCTGGCTTGACGGTGTCAAAAAGTGCCCAGATGTCGTTAAGAGAATTTTCGACAGGGGTGCCTGTGACGGCCAGCCGGAAATCGGCCTTTAATCCTCTTGCTGCCCGCGAGCGTATGGTGTTGGGATTTTTGATTTCCTGGGCTTCATCAAACACCACACAGCCCCAGTCCACCATGCAAAGGGAGAATTGATAGTCCCGCAGGGTGTCATAGTTGGTCAGCACCAGTCGCCCAGGCTGATCCAGACGCAGATTGCCAAATTGTTCACCGATTTTAAGTGAATAGCGGATGGCGCTTGCATCTTCACCCTTTTTGACCAAGCTCTCTCTCCGTCTGCCCTCCTGTCGAAACTCACCCAACTGGCCGCTCGCGGTGAGCATAACAATATCTGTAAAGGGTGACTCCAGAAACACCCGCTCTATTTCCTGCCGCCAGTTTTCCAGCAATACAATCGGCATGATCGCCAGAATCGGCTTTTTTCTTCCTGTTTGCCGCAGATATACATTCATGGCTGCGAGCACCATGAATGTTTTGCCAAGCCCCATGTCATCTGCCAGCAGGCCCCCATGATAGCTATCCGGTTTGCCAGCTGGCGGAAAAAGACCGGCGATCCAACGCGTGCCCTCCTCCTGATAAGGATAAAACTGGTATTTGTAATCCGCGTGGAACAAATCTCCGGTATAAAGGGGCGGCGCTTCCGATTTTGTTATCAGGTCAGCAGGGAGATCCGTATCGTGAAGGGCTATATCCACTGTGATCTGCTGCGACGCCCCGTCATCCCGTGTATTATTTTCGTATCCTTCCGGCTCGCTTTGGTTCTGGATATGTTCGCGGAAGTCGGCGATCAGTCGTGTGGCTTCCTCTTTATCTTCAGGCAGAATTATGGTTTCGTCCTTGTAAGAGACAAAAGACGTTCTGGACTTCTGCGCCTCTTGCACGAGGGACTCAAGTTCCGCCAGATCCTCCTCCCCCTTAATCAGGGACGAACAGTCTTGCAGACGGATAAGCCGGGGGCCGTCATCGCCAAACCAGTCCTGGCCTGAACGCTCGCCATAGCCAAAGTAGGCTTTCTGGAACAGGGTGGCGCCCTGCACCCGCAGGGAGAAGCCCACATCAAGATCCACCAGCGCGGCATCCAAAAATGCCCCGGGGGTGTGGAAAAATTGCCGTTTATCTCTGGCCGGAATCACGCGGTTGGCAAGGATTTCATGCGCAGCTTTCAATCTGGGTTCGTCAAACAGAATTATTTTCTTGCCAATCCGCAGCGTAGCGGTCTTGCCCGCCTTCTCCAGCTGGCCGAGCACCATCTCAATTTTTGCCTGGGGAATATTATCGCCCAGGTGCGGAGACAGACGCAGACTGCCATCCTGATTTTCGGTAACTGTTACGGAAACACTGGCTGGGATCGAAATCTCCAGATTCGCAAAATGCTTCAAATCAATGGGAGCGCCACGCTGGGCCGCAAGCTTTATGGCGTTAACTGCGAAGAGGTTTACGTCTTCCGTCTTTTCAGCTGGGTCAAGACGTGAATGATTCTCTACAGCGCTCAGGGCCAGCCACTGGGCGGCGTCTGGCAGATACTCCACGCCATTCACTTCCAGAAAGGGGCCCTTCAGCCTGCGCGAGGGGTAGGCGGTGGCTCCCCATTTTTCCACGGGCCTGAGGCTTATGGCAAAGTCAGAATTTTTTGTGAGTCCCTTGCATTCCAGCTCAAACCTGCCAGGCCATGGCTCTGGCAGCCCTAAAATCTCGCGCGGGGCCTCATCCAGGTTGCACAGCACATCGTTGGCCACATGAACACCGTGGCCCTTTTTACTGGCATTGCCGGATTCCAGCAGCTGCTGGAGGACGAGATATTGATAGGTCTGGAGGCATTCCCCGGATTTAAAAGCTTTCTGGGGCGACAAGCATGAAAATAACAGACCAAAACCCGTGTTTTCCCACTGGCAGGTTTCGGGATTTTTATCGATCTTGAAAATGGAGGCCAGCTTTTTCCAGAGTGCCATCAGTTACCACCATAAAAAGTCTGGCTATATCACATCGCTGAGGTAGATTTGAACGCCCATCTTTTTGAGATGCCCGACTGCGCGCGACTGCCAACCTTGGTAATGACGCACCTCATAATATCTACTATCATCCCCAAATTCTCCACAATACTGCTCCTCCAGTCCTGTTCGCAACGCTCTATTGTAGACAGCCTTCGGAAACCCATTCAGGCAAGATCTTTGTGGTATTCTGTCCATCATGCGCATGGCGCAATTATAGGAGCCTTCAATCAGATGAGCCTCGCCCAGATTGAGGTAGAAGATGGCCGTCTCCCCTCCATCCTTGATTTGGACGTACGCTGGGCTCTGTCCTGGGGAGCCTGGATTATTTATAAACCGCAGTACGTTGCGGCCAAGAAAAAGGCGCGTTTCCTTGATCAGTCCCTTTTTGAACAGCCCTCGCAGGAATCTTTCGCGCTCTGGATACATCCGTTGCAATGCTGCATTGCCCTGATTTTTGGCATAGTCCGCCATTATTCTCAGGAATAGCTCCAGATCCGCCTTGGCCAACCAGCCGCGCATTGTCTGCGGGTATTTACTATCAATGGCGGCCCACCACTGGGAGTAGGAGGGGGAATTGGGCGGTATACGCGGATCTCCGGCAATGTGCAGGATAACATCGCGCCAGAGTGGGGACGGCTCCCGTCCAGCGTCGATAAGCTTGTCCATGAGCGTGGTGATTATTTTATGACCAAACCTGAAGCGATGATCCAGCTTGATGTTGTAAACCCCTGGAGCCACGATCTCGTGCAAAATCTGGGCATCTTCATTGGGGGCAAGCTGGTTGAGCCTGGCTAAATAGTGCGTCAGCAGCGCTTTCTCATAAAAACGCGAATTTTGCAGTGGAATATTGTAATGGTCTGCCACCTCGGGCAGATGCTGACCCGTGTCAAGCGCGGTCTTGGCCAAGACCTTATGCCCGCTGGTTGATATGAGTTCGTGTATATGCTCTCTGACATTGTCCAGCCCCATGATCTTTTCGTTGGGTTGGTATCTCCGCAGATGCGTGTTCAGGCAGTCGCTAATTTCTTTTATACAGTTCAGATCGTCGTAAAAACGGAAAAACAGATTACAGAGCTCGAAAAGTGCCAGACGCCCCAGCCGTCCTCTGCGGGATTGCAGGGCCAGCTTGTCAATGTGCGCGACCAATTCCCCCACAAAGGGAACAGGAAAGTTCAACGTGTGCGATGGTGTTTCGTTCCACAGTGCCAATAGGGGACGGATATATTTACTGGACTCCATCACCCGGATTATTCCCGCAATATTTGGCTGAACTGCCATGATTTCCTGCTTGCGCAGTTTGAAGCCATTGGAGCCTGTGCCTGCCTTGTTGCCTATTGTATGCAGCCGGTCGCATAAAGCTTTGTAATGGTCACGGGTAGAGTCATCCACCAGTTTACGAATCAGGAGCGTGGGTGGAAAGATATTTGCGTAGGTAAGTCTGGAAAGGTCGATTGGACTCATGGCTTTGAAGTAGGGCTCTCCAGCGCGCGGCCCGCTTTTTCGTACTCCAGAAAAGTGGGCTGGCGGGTGGTGAATCGGATGTCTATGCGCCGCTGGCGCCGCAGATCATCGTCTCTCATGCTCTGCGGCATACTGCCTTCCACGGGTCTGCTGTCTGCATAACCGCTGACAGAAAAAAGCCGTTTATTGTCTTTGTTGCGGAAATTCCGCAGCCGAGGGCCGAAGTCGGTGTTTTCCAGCCAGTATTGCCAGAGGGAGATGGCGCGCATGGCCGACAAATCCCAGTTATAGCGCGGGTTGTCCCGTGCCTGCTTGCTGTCTGTGTGGCCCTCCACAAACACGGTTTCCAGATGCTCCCAGCGATCATCTTTCGCGATGGCCTCATAGAGGGCGCGGCCTATTTCCTCCGCCGTCTCTTTGTGCTCATTTTTGATCTCATGGCGGTTGGTGTCAAAATGCAGGACGCCTTCCGGGATGCGCAGAACTGTGTCATTATCCGAGATATATACTTCGATATTTTTTTGGCCCAACTCTTTCTGAATCTCATGAATAATGTCGTATCTCACGCGGATGGATTTGGAAAGTTCCTCCATATTGGCTGCGTAATTATCCTTCATCTGTGTCAGCTGATAGAGCAGGGCGATGCAGACCAGAATAAAAATTATCAACATTCCGGACATCATGTCTGAAAAAGACATCCAGTAGGGATTTTCGTTGCCTGCCTGTTCTCTGGTTCTCTTTCTTGCAAACAGGGCCATCCTTAGCGTCCTCTACGGCTGCTCCCATTTTTTTGGCCATTGTCAAGATCATCCACAATGTCAGACATCACTTTGACAACTGCGGTCATGTCATCACAGAATGTTCTTGTCTGTTCGTTCCATTCATTCATTCTATCATTAATACCAGCATGTAACTTCTTTCCAAACTCTGTGAGCAGGTCAGTCATATGCTTTGCAAGCTCATTGGTCTGCTCTGTTGCTCTTTCGCCTATCTCGTTGATGCTGTTGCTCATGTTCTGTTGCAACGTATCATAAGCCAGTGTGAGTCTATTGAAGTTGTCCATGACCTGTTTCATGGATGAAGTCAGGCTAGCCGAAGATTGGACGAGACCATCCTGCACAGTTTTTGCCTGGCCAAGAAGGTTTTGCAGTCTGGCGGTGGCATCAGCCTGCCTTTTTTCAATGCCATTCAGCAAAGCCACGCTTTCCTCCACGCTTTGCGCGTTTTTCTCAATGCTCGCCTGGATATTTCCGGCAAAGGCATCCAGGCGCCCACTGGCTTTTTCCAGCGAGCTGCTGGAGGCGGACATGGCGTAGGCTAGTTCCTGTAGCTTTTTATGCTCTTCCCGGACGCTGTCCTGAAGCTGGCTGGCCTGATCCAACAATGCCTGCACCCCCTCCATCTGACCATTGAACTGTTGGCCGCTGGTCTGGAGCAGAGCCGAGTATTCCTCGAAAGTTTTTCTTGCGCCGTTCTCAAAAGCTTTGGCTCTGGCCTCCTGCGCGGATGCCTCGGCCGCCTGTTTGGTGGCGAGATCCGCCATGAAATCGCGCATGCGCTCGCCCATCTCTTGGGTAATCTGTCCAAGTTGACTGGCTTGTGCCCCCAGCTCTCGCGAAGCTGCCTGCATGGCCGCCCTTTGATTGTCCCCCTCTTCGGTGAGCTTGCCTGAAAAACTCTGTAACAGCGCCCCGAGTGCCTCTTCTGATCCTCTGGCCTGACGATCCGCCAAATCCTGCGCTGCCTGGGCAATATTATTGATGGCAGGCGCCATAGTTGTCTTTATAGCCTCCACAAGGCTGTCTGAAATTGCGCTCGAAATTGATGAGCTCGCTGTTGCTATGCTCCCTGAAAGATTATCCAGCAGTTTCTGGATGAAGCTGTCCAGCGATGTTTGCATGTTGTTGCTGATTTGCTCAGCCAGGCCATTTAATACATTTCGCGATTCGCCAGTCTCCTTTTTTATATCCAGAAATATCGATCCCAGTGGTAAGGGCGGAAAGTTGGCTGCAACCTTTTTTTGATAATTAAGATACTGCCATTTGACACAGGCGGATACCAATTTTTCTATGACGGTCAGCAGCAGACTCAAGGCTACGCCCCAGACAGACGTCTCAAATGCTGTGGAGGCACCTCCCGCGATATTGATGATCCCTGTATGAATCGCACCAAGATCCTCAAGATCAAGATCCTGTATGCCTATCAAAAGACCGAGAAAAGTTCCGAGTACGCCAATGCCGGTCAGAAGGGCTGCGCCGGCTGGCAGAAGATATGACCTTAAAATTGAAGGATACCAGAGATCGGAAAGAACGCTGTCACAATCCTGATACAAATATAGTTTGCCATCGTATTCAGAGAGAGATGCGGCAAACAGACTGTATCTGGCGGGTACTGCCTGTAAAAATTGTTCCTTATCGGTGTCGGTATTACGAAAGCCTGTCAAGATCCTTTCTGCGCGGCCTATCCATCTTGAACTGGATATGCCTCTCAATACGGTAGAACCAACAATCAAGATAAAAGTAAAAAATATTATTTCAATAAATAATTTTGTTAAAAGCGTGGTGGGATTGCTGTGGATGGAGGTATAGATACCACGCAATGGCTCAAGAAAGGTCCAGATGATATTAATGATCTCGTTTGCGTCTGCCATAATCGATCCTAGCCAATTATCTTGCAGTGCTCAAATCCATCTCTAAAAAGTCTTCTTAAATGTAATGAAATATCCTTCACAACAAACCCAGTTATACTACTTCTATCAACTTTATATCCATCTACCCTAAAACTGGAATATCTTAGATGGCGACTCGGCCTGCCTTGCCGGAAAAATCAGAGCGAGCGAAGGCCGTAAAGGCAACGGCCAGGACGAGGATTGCTGAGAGGGCGAAGAACCGAATTTTCAACTTCATCTCCCGTCAGCGCCTGTCTGGTGCCAGTTTGCCCAAGGCGACCATTTCCAAAGTAGGGCGTTCCCAATCAGCCCGATGCCGGCTATAAGACACGCATGAGTGCTACCAAACCGTCATAAGTCTTGGCGATAATAGGCCGTCCTTGCGCCGATGCCAATACCCATGACTCCTGCCCGCTTTACCTCTTGCCTGTAAACGCAGACTGGCCATCTGCCGCCGAGGATTATATTGACGGGCAAATCAACCTGCGCGAGCTCATCGTCTTTCCTGAGATCGTCCCGCGAGTCTATGATTGGGTGGGCATTCCTGATGGCAATCTCCTCGTCGTTGACCGCTCACCGGAGGCTTCCCACAACTAGAGCAGATTACCTTTGACTTTTTATGAAAGTCAAAGGTGGCCGCTTTCGCGTCAGCAGACGCATTTCCAAGTGAAAATGCTCTAGATCGTGATAGCGGGCACTTGACGGCGAGCTGCTGGTCAAGAAACCGTGCCGGAAAGGAGGCCGTGTCCTGCTTCAATCGGCCAACCCCGACAATCCCGAATGTGACATCACCGACCGTGAATACGCCCACACCTAGATGGAGCTGGCGGCTATCCTGGGAATAAAGCAGTCCAGCATTTCAGATTCCAAAAGGCGACAAAGTGTCCCATCTGACTGGTATATGAAATTATTTGAAAAACTTGGCGTAAATCTCGACTGGGTTAAAAAGGGCACCGGCCCAATATATCTGCGCACTGAAGCCGGGTATTGCCCCAGTAACGGAGAAAACCACGCTATTGCTCCTCGTTTTCTGTCAGATCTTTGGGCATGTTTTGAAATCATTAACGTATATTCTATGAATGGTCGTTATACAGAAGAAATATTTCATCTTGCGGATACTCCTTGTATTGGGAAAATAGTTATCCCAAAACCGTATGCTCAAGATGGTATCTTTGTATTTCAGACGTATACTGATGAGGCTTCGCCATTTGTATATAAAAATTCATATAGTGGTATTGATAGATTATCAACGTATCCGCTATGTGGGGATTTATTTTCTGTACCTATCACATATGAAGGGATATTTTTAAGAAAAATATTCTGGAATCAGGAAGAAAAATGTTTTATTCTGCGAGCTAAAAATACAGAATTTCCTGAAATATGTATCAGTTTAGAGCAAAAAGAATATATTCTTGGGAAGCTCTTTTGGATATTGCAAAAAGTATAAGATAAATTGTTGATGTAATATAAATATATTAAAAACATTACCGCATACGAGGCATAGAAGATGTTTTTTCTCGCACGGTTTTGTGCTCAATGTGTTCCGCTTCCTGGTTGAACTTCTGGATCTCCGCCTCCGCAGGCTGTACATTGGCAATATCAATATCCCCCGCCGTCCCGAATGCGTACCCGACTATCCTGCGCCCGTACTCTATCCGTTCGTCACGGTTCTGTCCGCGGGGGCGGGCCGGGGTGTGTCTGTACAGTTCTCCGGCAACCTCCTGTGGCGTGTATCCGGCACAGCGCATGTATAGGGCAACAGTCGCGTCCAGACGTGATGCGTCCATTTTTTCGGGAAAACGCTTTTTGACCATTTCCCGGTAGGCGGCATACGGGGAAGCCAATGTGCCGACTCTGGGAAACGTGCGCTTCCTGACCTCCACGCCGGGAGCGAGCCTTCTCCGAAAACGCCACAGATTGCCGAGGTGCGGGCTGGCCTTGCCCAGCCAGTGCTTGAAGCGCGGGAGCCGCTCCGGTTTTTCTGCTTGAGACTGTCTGTCCCGCAACGCCGCTTTCTCCTCCCGTTCCTGTTCTTTCAAAAAATGCCGGACAATATTCAGTATGGAAAGCCCGTGCCGGGCAAGACGGGCTGTGGCTGCCTCCCGGCGCTCCCGCTGCCGCTGTTCCAGTTCTTCCCATTCTTCCTCCTTCCTCTTTTCAGCGAGGAGCCTTTCCTCGGCCAGTCTCTGCCGCTCCTTCTGATACTCTTGCCATTCCTCCCGGCATACATGATTGACCGGCTCCGGGGCGGGCTTTTTGAATGTCCGCCTGGAGTAGTAGCCCGGCTCGAACGCGCCGAGCCGTTTGCACAGCCTGGACAGGCTAAAATTTCTGTCCACGCTGGACGCCTTGACCGCCGTGTCCCCCACAAAAATCACCGCGCCGGAGCCTTTGCGGGCAAAGCGCAGCCCCACGGCGTCCAGTCCGGCGTGCAGCTCTTCCCAGCATGAGGCGTTCTGAATGACGGCATGTCCGCGTTCCTGGGCGATGCGCTGCGCGGACTTTTCGCCGGTGGCGCTTTCAAAGTCCTCGGCCTTGGACCTGGGTTTTACCTGTTCCCGGCGCTGGAGATTCCTGATCACATGCCCCTGTTCGTTGACGCGATAGCGGGCATTTATCTGCGGTGCCCAGCCCTGTTTATGTTCGATTTCAGCAACAATCTTGTGTGCTGCCTCAATATCAAAACCCCGGTGCGGCTGAATTACCTTTTCAGTATATGGATGCGTTCGGTTGACAACGATATGCAGGTGATAATTTCCCGTGTTCTTGTGCAGGGCATAAATTGTCTGGTGTTCGCCAAGCCTCATTCCCCGAAGAAAAAGACTGACCGCCTCATCCGCCTGTTCGCGGGTGGGCTGTTCGTTTTCCTGCCATGACAGAATCCAGTGCGTGACCGGCATTTTGCTCTGGATGGATTCCTCAGCCAGAGAAATCATTTCCCTTTTCTGCGCGGCAACAGTCGTTGTCAGAAAGTTTCTGCTTCCGGCAAAGGCGAGTTTGTCCCTGCCCGCGTCGTCATGAGAAGCAAGAACGTAGTCCACCAGACCGCCGATCATGGCGGCCTTGGATTTCTTGAAGCTGGCGCGTTTGAGTTTTTTGACGATCATCTTCTTTCGCTCAGGGCTTCGATGGCGCGCCGGACTTCCCGCAAGGCGGCTTCCAGTTCCGCGAGGGTGGCCGTGCTTTTTGTTCGCCGCACCACGTCGAAATGATGCTTGAGCAGCCCCCCAAGTCGCCGCAGTTCCCGGATGGGCTGGTCGTCCGTTCTGGCGATGACGGGCCTGCCGCCGAAGAACAGTCGCCGCATGTACTCGGAAACAGAGATCCCGGCGGTCGCGGCCTGCCGGGTGATTCTTGCGTCTTCCTCGGCGGTGAGCCTGAGCGTCCGCCGCCTCTGAAATCCGCTTTTCGCCTTCCGTTTTTCCATCTGCCTTTCCCGCCTTTTTGAGAGCGTGAGAAGCGAAGCGCCGAACGCTCTGCCGGAGTCCAGAGGGCGTCAGCCCTTTGGCAGGATGGGGTTGTGTGTAGCACAACTTCCATCCTGCCACGGCGACCCCGTATCGTGGAGTGGTAGATTTATGCAAAATTTTATCTTTGCTGCCGATTGGCTATGATCTTCCCAAAGGAGACAAAACACATGGCTTCAAGCGCAACAATACGCATGGAACAGCTCACGCAGGCGAAGAAACTGCTCATGAATTTGCCGAAGAAAAAAGACGGAAAAACCAGACCGGACGCAGCAAAATTTCTGGAAAAAGCTTTCAGGAACGCTCTCAAAAAAGGCTACAGCCCAAAAGAACTGAGTCAGCTGCTCAAGAATGAGATCATCATTCCCGCATATCTTATTCAGAAATTTTTATCTGAAACTGCGGACAGCGCGGACGTTGCTCCTGCACAAAAAAAGGAAATTCCCCCGCAAAAACCACCGGCTCCGGCAAGAGCATCTTTCA
>NZ_JAAKEH010000067.1:0-11229 GCF_011039095.1 Desulfovibrio sp. ZJ200
AGCGTGACCGCCGCCTGTCCGCTGCGGATTATCTGATTATGCCCGACTATCCTTTGGATGACATAACTCGTTCCTCAGTTATGGCCTGGCGTCAGGCCCTGCGCGACCTGCCCGCGCAAGCCGGCGCGCCCTGGGATGGCGGCGGAGAGGCAACGCCGTGGCCGGTAAACCCCAGAGGTGTAGAGCAATGACGGATCTGGAACTTCGGCTGAACTGAGCGCGTTGGGAGGCAAATAACCGTGACTGATTACTATCAAGCCGCGCAAAGTCATTGACGCTCTGGCCCTGCTCGTCGCTTCAGCCGTTGCGACGAAGGAAGCTACGGATGAAGACAGCAACTGGTTACTGCGGCAGGCAGTTGCCGCCGGAGCTGTGACAGGAGGTAGAAATGCGCATTGCGCTGCAAAATTTCACAGGCGGCGAAGTGGCCCCCACACTTTCGGCCCGTTACGATCTGGCCCGTTACCGCAATTCCGTGGCCTGCATGGAAAACATGCTGCCCGGCCTGCACGGCGACGTGAGCCGCCGCCCCGGCACGCATTTTCTGGCCGATCTCGGCGGTTACGCCGTGCTGATCCCCTTCAGTTTCAGCGCCGCTGCGGATCAAAATTTTCTTCTTGTCCTCGGGGAAAAAACGCTGCGCATTGCCCATGCCGACGGCCTGGACGACGCCGCGCCGGTCATTGAAACGCCCTACGCCACCAGGGATTTGCTTGAAATTTCCCATGCCCAGGTGGGGGATGTGGTTTACCTGGCCCACCGCGGCCATCCCCTGCACAAAGTGGTGCGCCGCCAGGCTCCTGAGGGCAAAATCGGCAGCTATCTCTGGAGCCTGGAGCCCGTGGCGCTGAACACCGGTCTTCCGGCCCCGGGCGCGCCCACGGTCGCTTTCAACGGCAGTGGCGGCTCATACACTCTGCGCTACAAGGTGGCGGCGGTGGATGAAAAAGGGCGGCAGTCCCTGCCCTCTGCGGCCGGCGAAGGTCCAGACGCGCGTCATCCCTCGGATTGGGTGCAGGGCAACAGCGCGACTATTTCCTGGCAGGCCGTGGAAGGCGCGGCGGAATACAACATATACCGGGAGGAGGCCGGGTACTTCGGCTTCATCGGCATAGCCACGGGCACAAGCTTCAGCGATCAGAATTATCAGGCCGACACCTCCGATACGCCGCGCGAAGACTGGAACCCCTTTGCCAACGGCAACAATCCCGGCGTGGTGGCCTTTCACCAGCAGCGCATGGTGCTGGCCTCCACGCCCGAAGCGCCGCAGGCCTTTTACATGTCCCGGGTGGGGGATTTCGAGAATTTCCGCAAGTCCCGGCCCCTGCAGGACGACGACCCGGTGGAATACCTGATCGCTTCCGGTTCCATTGACGCCATCACCTGGGCAGCCAGCTTCGGGGATCTGCTGCTCGGCACCTCGGGCAGCGAATACAAGGCCGGGGGCGGCGACGGCGCGCCCATCACGCCGAACAACGTAAACATCACGGCCCAGTCCTATTGGGGCAGCGCCGGGCTTACGCCGATCATCATCGGCAATTCCATCCTGCATGTGCAGCGCCACGGCAGCCGGGTGCGTGATCTTTTTTACTCCCTGGAGAGGGACGGCTATGCGGGCAATGACCTTTCCATCCTGGCCCCGCATCTGTTTGAAGGCCACAAGCTCTTGCAATGGGCCTATCAGCAGACGCCGGGCTCCACCATCTGGGTGGTGCGCGACGACGGCCTGCTGCTGGCTTTCACCTATATGAAGGAGCATGACATCTGGGGCTGGTCGCGCCAGATCACGGACGGGCGCGTGCGTTCCGTGGCCGCGCTCTCCGGCGAAGACAGCGATGTGCTCATGCTGGTGGTCGAACGGGAAATCATGGGCCAAAAACGCTTCTTCCTGGAGCGCCTGGCCCCGCAATGGCCGGACCATGCCCCTGTGGAAGATGCCTATTTTGTGGATTGCGGTCGCAGCGTGCGCCGGGAGACGGCTTCCACCCTGGTGGAAGGGCTTGCACATCTGGAAGGCCGCGAGGTTTCGGTGCTGGCCGACGGCAGCCCGGTGGAGGGCTGCATGGTGCGCGACGGCCGTATTGAGCTGCCCTACCCGGCCAAAGTGGTACATACGGGGCTGGGCTTTGTCTCCACGCTCTCTCCCCTGCCTGTGGAAAGCGAAAGCCGGTACGGCTCCACGCTGGGCCGCGGGCGCAGCCACGGGCGCTGCATCCTGCGCCTGCACCGCAGCGTGGGCGGCAAGTACGGGCCAACGCGGGATCAGCTCTATGATCTGCCCTTTTTGCCTCAGCTCTGGGGCGAGGCCGTGACTCCCTTTTCAGGGGATCTGGACTGCTTCCCCGGCGGCGGCCTTGAGAGCGCGGCCACGCTCTGGCTGGTGCAGGACAGACCTTTGCCCTTCCGGCTCATGGCCATGATCCTGGATGTGGATTTCGCGGGAGAGTAAAACGCACTCCACGCCCGGTCGCGTTTGGCGGTTCTCATTCCGTGCCTCGGCAAATGTTTCGGCGCAAGCCTTCTTAGAGCAGATTACCTTTGACTTTTTATAAAAGTCAAAGGTGGCATTCAGGCGAAAAAGGCGGTTTTCGCCTGAATGTACGCCGTGTTGCGGCGGCTGCCGCTTTCGCGTCAGCAGAGCATTTTCAAAGAGAAAATGCTCTGGCAATCCCGCACTACCCTGAAAGGAGGAGAACGGATGCTCACTTTTCAAGCCGAGCCCTTGGCGCGCGTCAAGGAGGAGGCTCCGGCGCTGGCCAGAGCCCATTGGGACGAAGTGGAAGCCTCCATGCACGGCGGGCCGGGCTACAGCCTGAATCTGGCGCAATACGCAAGCCTTGAGCAACTGGACATGCTTGTGCTGGTGGCGGCCCGGCAGGATGACGGGCGGCTTTGCGGCTATGCGGCGTTCACAGTGTTGCCCTGCCCGCACCGGCAGGGCGTCACGCTGGCTGCCCTGGATGGCCTGTATCTGGCCCCGGAAGCGCGCCGGGGCCTGGCGGCCCTTGGCCTGCTGCGCGCGGCTGAAAAAATTCTGATCCAACGGGGAGTCGATCTTGTGCAGTACAGCTCGCCGGATTCGCGCCCCTGCGACGCGCTGTACCGCCGCCTGGGCGCGCGCCGGACGGAAAGCATCTGGCACAGGGAGCTCGGAAGGCAGCAACAGAAGTCATTGATGCAATGACTTCTCACGTCAGGCAAGAGCCTGACGCGGCGGCATACGCGGCACTCTCCCCCTTCGCTGCCGGGAGCACAGGCCGCCATTCTCTCAAAGGAGGTGCGACAGATGGCCATTGCAACGAGCGCCGCCGCGCTCATCAGCGCGGCCGTGGCCCTGGCAGGCACGGCCGCAGGAGTGGCCGGGGCCGCGCAGCAGGCCCGGAATCAGCGTGAACAGGCCGAATATCAATCCAGGCTGGCTGCTCGCAACGCCCAAATCGCCGAGCAAAATGCCCAGGCCGCCGACCAGGAAGCGCGCGCGGCCAAGAAAGAGGGCTATGAAAACGCGGCGCGCAAACGGCAGGAAGCGGCGCGGATCATCGGCGCGCAACGGGCTCAGGCCGCGGCTTCCGGAGCGCAGGCGGACGTGGGCGGCACGCTCGACCGCGTGCTGGATACCGCGGAAAAAGGCGAGCTGGACGCGCTCTCTCTACAGCAACAGGGCACAGACGCGGCTCACAATCAGCAGTTGCGGGCCTGGGGTCTGCGCAATCAGGCCCAAAGCTCGGCCATGGAGGCGCAATACCTGCGCAAAAAGGCCGACACCGATTATCTGGGCCTGACCACCACCCTGCTCAACGGCGCGGGCCGCGCGGGCCGCAACTTCTTCAGCCTGGGCGCGCAGGGCCCGCGGCTGCCGTAGGCGCGGTGACGTTGAAATGCCCTTGCGACGCACAGGGTGCGGCGTGAGAACGTCTTCCAGAGCATTTTCTCTTTGAAAATGCTCTGCTGACGCGAAAGCGGCAGCCGCCGCAACGCGGCGTACATTCAGGCGAAAAACGCGTTTTTCGCCTGAATGCCACCTTTGACTTTTATAAAAAGTCAAAGGTAATCTGCTCTAGGGTCAGCCCTCATGAAAACACCGTCCGCGAAAAGCCGAATTTTTCGGCCAGCAAGGCGCAAGGCAAACATTGGGCGAAGCTGTATTGAACATACCGCAAGGTCAATGTTGACCTTGCAACGCCGCCGGACGGAAAAAGGCGGCTTTGCAGCAGGTGGATTAATGAGGGCTGACCCTAGAGCGTTTTTTGATTGAAAATATCCATTTTCAATCAAAAAATGCTCTAAAAGGCAGGCTGCGCTCAAAAATCAGTCGGCGGCATTGCCGGATTCTGCCGGCCCGGCGTCTGAAGCCGTTTTTTTGAGCGATTTTGCGGCTTGCGCGCGGCAGCGGGCGCACAGGCCGTAGAGATTATGCACATGCCCGCACAGGTTGAAACCGTGTCTTTCCGCCATCTCGTGCTGCAACTTTTCGATGCGGGGATCGTATATTTCCACGATTGCGCCGCAGTGCAGACAGACAAGGTGGTCATGGTGGCTGTCCGGCCGGGCCACTTCATAGCGGGTGATGCCGTCGCTGAAGTGAATTTCCATGCCCAGCCCCGCTTCGCAGAGCAGTTTGAGCGTCCGGTAGACGGTTGTTTGGCCGATGCCGGGATCGCGCTGCAGAATATGCTGGTAAAACTCTTCCAGCGAGTGATGCCCCGGCAACTCAAAAAAAGCCTCGGCAATGACGCGGCGCTGCGAAGTGGTGTTCAAGCCCTTGCGGCTCATGAATTCCAGAAAGTCCGCCAGAGTCGCAGTGTTTTGTGTAGACGCCATACCTGTACCCAACCCCTGATTTCTCTCCGGAGCAGATCAATTTTGAACCGCACAGCGTTTCAAAGTTTCGTTCTGCCGAAAAACGCGGTCATCGTTGCTGTCGCGCCGGCCTGGCGTCCGGCGGCCAGTATCCTGTAACTCTCTACGTTACAGGTACTAGCATGTCTCGCGCACTTCTGCCAAGGGGCTTTGCTGGAGCATTTTCTCTTTGAAAATGTTCTGCTGCCGCGCACAGCGCTTGACAGATGATCCGGCCCCGGATAGAGGGCTGAAGGTCTTTGCCCCCAGGGCAGACGCATCCAGAGCATAGTGCTTTTTAAAACGCCCGCTCCGGCGAGTAACGGCGAAAGTACATTTCGCCCGCTCGTTTGCGGCAGCCTGCCGCGGCAACGCTGCTCTTGCCGGCTGCGCGTTTCTGTGGGGCGGCAGGAAAGACCTCGCGTGCCGGGCGCGGCAAAAGTACAAGGCTCCTAAGGAGTGCATGGTGCGCTTTTCCCCCCTGACGCTGAAAATTATGCTCAACCTGTTTCTGGTCTATGTGTCCTGGGGCTCCACCTATATCGGCTTCAAGTACACGCTGGAAGTGCTCGGGCCGTTTCTGGCCTGCGGCGCGCGCATGGTTCTGGCCGGAGCCCTGCTCTGCGCGGCCATTGCCTGCGCGGGCCGCTGGCAGCGCCCGGACCGCGCCGACTGTCTGCACGCGCTCTGGCTGGGTTTGTTCATGGTGCTGATGGCCAGCGGCTTTCTGGCCAAGGGGCAGGAGAGCGTGACTTCCGGCGTGGCCGCGGTGGTCACCGGCTCCACGCCCATTTCCATGCTGGTGGCCGCCTGGCTGTTCGGGGGCGAGCAACGCCCCTCGGCGATGCAGTGGCTGGGCCTTGCGGGCGGTCTGTGCGGCCTGATCCTGCTGGGCAAGAGCCACGGCGTGAGCGTCGGGCCCGATCAGTCCAGTGCGGGCGGCATCCTCTGGGTCTTTGGGGCCACCCTGGGCTGGGTGGCGGGTTCCCTGCTGACGCGGCGTTTTCCCTTGAGCACCCGGCTGGGCCCCTTGCAATCCTGCGGGCTGCTGCTCTGCGCCGGCGGCCTGGAATGCCTGCTGACAGGCTTTGTCGGCGGCGAAGCGGCCATGACCCGCTGGGAAAACCTGCGGCCGGAGGTACTCCTGGCTTTCCTCTGGATGAGCCTGGGCGGCTCGATCATTGCCTATTCCTGCTACTTCTGGCTGCTGGCGCACGCCTCCATTGCCACGGCTGTATCCTATGAGTATGTGGTACCGGTTATCGGCATTTTTCTGGGCTGGTGGCTGGGCAACGAACAGGTGAGCGGCCGGATGATCCTGGCCTGCTGCCTGACTGTGGGGTCGGTCTTTTTCGTGCTCTGGCACAAGCACAACAAATAGAGGCAGGCCGGGCAGGTCTGTTTTATCCAATAAAGTATTTTGCTTTTGAAAGTATTCAACTTCAAAAGCGGCGCTGCCATCATTTCCCCGCAAGCGGGACAAGCCCCCGCAAGCGGGACAAGCGCCTGAAAAGCGTGGTTTTCAGGCTCATTGCTTCAGCCGTTGCGACGAAGGAAGCTACGGATGGAGACAGCAATGCGTTACCACAAAAAATATGCAACGAAACCGCTGTCGCCATCCGTAAGGCTCGCAGACTCGCCAACGGCTGGCGCAAGCAAGCAAAGCTTGCTAGCGGCTACCGCCGGCGCGGACGTCCGCCCCCGCGACCGCCAGAGCGGTTGCCGTTTTCAACAGCAAACCGCTCTAACGTATGAGAGCAGATTACCTTTGACTTTCATAAAAAGTCAAAGGTAATCTGCTCTAGAGCATTTTCACTTTGAAAATGCTCTGCTGACGCGAAAGCGGCAGCCGCCGCAACGCGGCGTACATTCAGGCGAAAACCGCGTTTTTCGCCTGAATGCCACCTTTGACTTTCATAAAAAGTCAAAGGTAATCTGCTCTAGGGCCTGTTCACGCTTATCAGAAAAAACCTTGTTTTTTCGGAACACTGCCTCGTAATTCTGCCGGGGAAAGGATTTCCGTTGAACTCTTTAAAATAGTTAAGAATGCGCAGGATAGTGCTAACAGGCCCTAGTGTCC
Organism: Desulfovibrio sp. ZJ200; assembly: GCF_011039095.1. Taxonomy (NCBI): domain Bacteria; kingdom Pseudomonadati; phylum Thermodesulfobacteriota; class Desulfovibrionia; order Desulfovibrionales; family Desulfovibrionaceae; genus Desulfovibrio; species Desulfovibrio sp. ZJ200. The sequence continues at coordinate 6,920 of NZ_JAAKEH010000067.1, forward strand.
GCGCAGCATCTTCACTGAGCAGAATTTGCCGCACATGGCGCAGACTTCCTCGCTTTTGTGATCCTCCCGGCGTTTGGCAAGCTGGGCCGGGTCCAGGGCGGCTTTGGCCATGCCGTCCCAATCCAGAGCCTTGCGGGCGGCGTTCATGGCGGCCTCGCGCGCCACGGCCCGCGGCCTGCCCAGCGCCACTTCGCCCACCTGGGCGGCCACGCGCGAGGCCATCACCCCGGCGCGCACGTCGGCCTCGTCAGGCAGGGTCAAATGCTCGGCCGGGGTCAGGTAGCAGAGAAAATCCACCCCGGCCTCCACGCCCAAAGCGCCGCCGATGGCCCCGGCAATGTGATCGTAGCCGGGCGCGCTGTCGCAGCACAAGGGCCCCAGCACATAGAGCGGGGCATTGCCGGTCAGGCGTTTGATGCCCTGGATCTGGCTGCGCACCTGGTTGAGCGGCACATGGCCGGGCCCCTCGATCATGCATTGCACGCCGCGTGAAAGAGCGTGTCTGGCCAGTTGCCCCAGATTGATCACTTCCTCCCACTGGGCCGCGTCGCCCGCATCCGCGCCCGCGCCCGGCCGCAGCCCGTCGCCCAGGGACAGCGTCACGTTGTAGGGCAGGCAGAGATCCAGCAGGCGATCGAAATATTCCAGCAAGGGATTTTCGCGGTCGTTCTCCAGCATCCAGCGGGCCAGCATGGAGCCGCCCCGCGAAACAATGCCCAGAACGCGATTGTCTTTTACGGCCATTGCAGCGCCGCGGCGGGACAGGCCGCAATGCACGGTGATGAAATCCACGCCCTGGCGGGCCTGCTTTTCAATTTCCGCGAAAAGATCATCGGGCTTCATGCTGCTGATGTCGCGCCCGGCGTCCAGGATCTGCTGGCCCACGGCGTACATGGGCACCGTGCCCAGGGGAGCCGGACAGGCTTTGAGCATGCCCAGGCGGATGGCGTCCAGATCCCCGGCAATGGAAAGATCCATCACCGTGTCCGCCCCGGCTTCCAGGGCGGCCGCGATTTTGCGTTCCTCGGTGGAAGGGCAGTTGCAGAGCGGCGAGGTGCCGATGTTGGCATTGACTTTGACGCGGGCGGGCTGGCCCACCAGCACGGGCTTGAGGCCCGCGTGCGCGGGATTGCCCAGAAAGACCATAGTGCCTGCCTCCAGGGCGTCCCTGATGCGTTCCGGGGCAAGTTCCTCATCCCGGGCCAGGGCGGACAGATGCCGGTCAAGCAGGCCGCGCAGAGCGGTGTTTTGTGCACAGAGCGATGTTGACATGAATGCCTCGCGAGGTTGCGACGCAGGGCGCGAAAAAAAGCCACAAGCTGCGGGAAAAGCGTTGTGGCCGCGGCTTCCCTCCGGCAGTGCGAACTGCGTCAGGTTCAAGGGTCTGGGGTTCATTCCCACTCTCAGCCGCAAGGACGCTTGCAAAGCGCGTCAACGGCTCCCCTAGCTCACAAAAAGCATACCGTGGCCGCGCAAAGCTGTAAAGGAGTTTTGCGCGCGCGTCCTGGCGGCGCAGATCCATAACAAGCCCTGATCCGGCAAGGTTGCGGCGCGCCGGGCCCGGTTTGCGGCATCCGCGTCTTGCAATCCCCCAAGGCCTGGAATACAGAGCTGCAATGCAGCGCAACCGTTTGTTCAGCCCCTTGACCTGGCCCGTATTTTCCTTTCTGGGAGCCATTGCCGCGGGCGCGGTTTTGCTCTGCCTGCCCGTGAGCCACCAGGCAGGCCAAACGCTGAGCGTGACGGACGCCTGCTTTCTTGCCACCTCCGCCGTCTGCGTCACCGGCCTCAGCCCGGTGGACATCACTGCGGTTTTGAGCCCCTTCGGCCTGTGGGTGCTGCTTTTGCTGATCCAGCTGGGCGGCCTGGGCGTCATGACCTATACCAGCATCATCTTTCTGCTCTGGCGTCATCATGTGCCTTTTACCAGCCGGGAGGCCGTGAGCCAGGCGCTGCTGGGCGGGGATTTCAACCTCAGAGCCTTTTTGCGGCAGATCGTGGCGCTGGTGTTCGGCATTGAGGCCAGCACGGCCGTGCTGCTTTTTCTGCACGATCCGGTGTTTTTCCACCCTTTCAGCGCGGTTTTTCACGCCGTGTCCGCCTTCTGCAACGCGGGCTTTGCCCTGAGCCCGGGCAATCTCATGGACTTCAGGGATGACGTGGTGGTCAATCTGGTGATCGCGGGCAGCATCATTCTGGGCGGCATCGGCTTTGGCGTGCTGCGGGAGTTTCTGGGCATTGCCAGCGGCGGACGGCTTGGCGCGCCGGTGCGCCGTTTGAGCCGGTTCAGCCGCCTGGTGGTCAAAACGACCTTCTTTCTGCTGCTTATGGGCACAGTGCTGATTTTCGGCATTGAATTTTACCGGGCGGGCAACGAGCAAAGCGTGGGCGACGGCCTGGATCTTTTGCTCGTCTCCTTTTTCCACGCCGTGTCGGCGCGCACAGCGGGCTTCACTACCGTGGACATGCTTTCCCTGAGCGAGGCCAGCCTGATGGTGCTCATGGCGCTGATGTTTGTGGGCGCGGGCCCCGGCTCCTGCGCGGGCGGCATCAAGGTGGTGACCTTCCGGGTGCTGGCGGGCTATGTGGCCGCGCAGTTCCGGGGCGACACGCAGATCGTGCTTGAAAAACGCGGCGTGCCCAGGGAAAACGTGACCCGCGCCCTGACCCTCTTTTTTCTTTATTCCATGCTGATTGCGGTTTCCGCCTTTCTGCTGAGCATTACGGAAAACGGCATTTTGCACCGCACGGGCCAGGAAGGCATTTCGCTGTTGCAGATTCTTTTTGAAGAGGTTTCAGCCCTGGGCACTGTGGGGCTCTCCGTGAATCTGACCCCGGATTTGAGTCTGGAAGGAAAATGCATTATTATTTTCAGCATGTTCGCCGGTCGCGTGGGCTTGCTGAGCCTGCTCATGGCCGTGCAGAGCCTGCAGTCCAGAAAGGCGTATACGGTTGCCGAGGCGCAACTGCCCATCGGGTAGAGCCCCGCGTCCGTAGAGCATTTTCACTTTGAAAATGCTCTGCTGACGCGAAAGCGGCAGCCGCCGCAACGCGGCGTACATTCAGGCGAAAACCGCGTTTTTCGCCTGAATGCCACCTTTGACTTTCATAAAAAGTCAAAGGTAATCTGCTCTAGAGCCTGCCCGGGCTTGCGGCGTGCCGTTCTTATGCCGTCCGCGCCTCCCGTAACAGCCCGCTGGCGCCCGGAAAAAATTCAGATGCTTCAGAGCGAAGGAGGCGGCATGCCTGAAAAAAAACTGGAAATCGGGGTCATCGGCCTCGGCAAGTTCGGCCTGCGCATGGCCACTACCCTGGTTTCCCTCGGGCATACCGTTGTGGGCATTGATATGTCCGAAACCCGCGTGCAGTTGGCCGAGGAAGCCCTGGACACGGTATACAAGGCCGATGCCACCAATATCAGCGTGCTGCGCTCCCTGCATGTGCAGGATCTGAACTGGGTGGTGATCAGTGTGGGGCAGGGCGTGGAACAGTCCTTGAGCATCACGTTGAACGTCCAGGAACTGCGCGGGCCCAAAATCCTGGTCAAGGCCTCCAATGAGGAGCACCGCAAGATTCTGCAGCGCCTGCGTGTGGATCGCGCGCTGGTGCCGGAAATGGAAGCCGCGGTCATGGCCGCGCACCAGCTCACCTGTCCCGGCATGCTGGATCTGATCCCCAAATACGGCGGCATTGCCATCCGGGAACTGCGCGTGAACCAGTGGGACGGCAAAACCCTGGTGGAACTCAATCTGATGCAGCGTTTCGGCGTCATGGTCATGGGCATCCGCCCGGTGGGCGAGCCTTCCTTTGTCTTTGTGCCCCCGGCGCGCACGGTGCTGCATAAGGGGGATACCCTGGTGGTGGCGGGCCGGGCCGACAATATGGTCGATCTGGACCCCTAGGGCCTGTCATCTGATTTCATGAGCTAAACGCTCTAGGGCCTGTTCACGCTTATCAGAAAAAACCTTGTTTTTTCGGGACACTGCCTCGTAATTCTGCCGGGGAAAGAATTTTCGTTGAACCATTTAAAATAGAGCAATTTGACTTTTATTTTATTTAAAAATCGTTTAGATTGCAGAGATGAAATTTGCATCTGAAGAAATCCGAACCAAGGCTGTTCATGCGTATCTTGATGGAAAAGCAACAGCCAGGCAATTGGCAGATATTTTAGGTTATACCCCGGCTAGCATCTGCAATTGGGTCAGAGCTTACCGTGAAAACCAACGATTATCAGCCAAACCCAATGGCCATCGCCCAAGTTGTTTCTCATGCGAGGAGATTCGGGAATTGCAAGCCCTTCTTGATAAAAA
>NZ_JAAKEH010000068.1:0-10924 GCF_011039095.1 Desulfovibrio sp. ZJ200
TTTTTATCAAGAAGGGCTTGCAATTCCCGAATCTCCTCGCATGAGAAACAACTTGGGCGATGGCCATTGGGTTTGGCTGATAATCGTTGGTTTTCACGGTAAGCTCTGACCCAATTGCAGATGCTAGCCGGGGTATAACCTAAAATATCTGCCAATTGCCTGGCTGTTGCTTTTCCATCAAGATACGCATGAACAGCCTTGGTTCGGATTTCTTCAGATGCAAATTTCATCTCTGCAATCTAAACGATTTTTAAATAAAATAAAAGTCAAATTGCTCTAGTTGGTAGAAAAATATTTTACATATTTTCCTACCAACTATATTACCAACATTCTTTCTGGCTTTCAGAGGACTCTATCACACTTCATCAGCCAACCTCCCCATGCCGGGCGGTCGCCTCCTGGCATTTTCATTTCCCATACACTTGCCATACCTTCCGGGCCGACTTCCAGCGCCTGATTCATTTTTTGCAGAGCATCTTGCCTGGTCTCCGAAGCTCAAGCCAGGACACGCATTCGGGCACGCTGGACATGCTGGCGTCGCTCTCTTTGCGACGAATAATCCATCCCTGCGGGAAATGGCAATCTCACATATTCCACGAAGATTGCACTTTTTCACCATGCACACAGGAGGCTCGCAACCCAGAGACGCAAAGACAGCGACACCCCAAAGCGATTCTCGTTTCTCATGGTTTGTCTCCATACCGACACGAGGTGGGCGCGATACACACAATCCCGTCCCGGCTCATACCCCGTAGCGTTCTCCCCATACGCACTGTCACCGCCAGCCTGCATTCGGATGCCCCCGCTGTCACGCTCACTATGTCGACCATTCTATGAGCCAAATACAGATCGGACGGCTGCCGCATGATGCCCAGACTTTCGCCGCATACCGTCTTTTTATGAGCCGGATGTTTATCTGGAGCCGTCGCTATACCCGCCAGCGACACACCGGATACGACTGCGCTTCACGCCCGATACGCACTCGCCGCATTCCCGATGCCCGCACCATGCGTCTTTGTTTTCGCACGGATGCCTGTTCATTCGTCCGGCATTGTCTCCGAGGGCCAGCTTACGTTTCGTATAGACGCTTCGCGTCATACTTCACGGCTGGCGAGGGGCAAAGCCCCTTCGAACCCAAAAAGGCAAAAAGGCAGGAAAGGCAATGAGGCGCGTCAAGCCCGTGCGCAACGCCGCTGTCATCGTGCGCGTGTTCCCGGAGGAGCGCGACATTCTCCGCTTCAACGCGGGAGTGCATGGCATGAGCATGTCGGAGTACATCCGCCAGACCTGCCTTGGCATCCGCCTGCGGAAAACGCCGGAAGAGAAACGGCGGTTGCGGGAACTGGCCCGCATCGGCGCGAACATCAACCAGCTCGCGAGATGGGCCAACACCTATAAGCGGGCAACGGAAGCCGTGAAGGTATTGGCCGCGCTGGCGGGTATCGAACGGCGCATCGCCGAGTTCGCATCATGCGCTTCAGCGGAAAATGAACCGGAGGCCGAGCCATGCTGATGAAGGTCTTTCCGCACGGCACCGGAGAAGGCGACAAGCCCAGCCGCTATCTTGTGCGCCCGGACTATCCGGGGAGAGACACAGCCCCGCCCCAGGTGCTGCAAGGATTTCCCCCTCCTTCCCCTTTGCAAAAAATGAGTTATCTGAAAAAATAAAAGGGTTCGCGTATAGTTCATTCTGGCTTCTGTTCCACAGCAATGCCACAGCCTTACAGCTGAAAGTAGCCTTGCAAGGAATATCTGTGCCAGAATTATACAGTTTTTGCTCAGAGGAGGAGCAATGACCAGCATCTTATCCTCAGATCGTCCGCAAACAGACCCTTCCCGTGACTTGTTCGGCTATGCGCCTTTTGCGCAAACCTTGACAAAGGCCATCTGCAATCACCGCTCAAGCGATCCTCTTGTGCTTGGTCTGTATGGAGCCTGGGGATCAGGCAAATCCACGATCCTGAAATTTATTTGTCATAATCTGAAAGCAGTGCCGGAAAAAGAGCGTCCCATTGTCATTGAGTTTAATCCGTGGTGGTTCAGTGGGCAGGAACATCTGGCCAGAGCCTTTTTGGATCAGCTTCAGGCTGTGTTGCCCAAGAAAGATGATGCTTTCAAGGAGTTGGGAGTGCTGCTGGGAAATTTTTCCGAAATTATTGGTGGAGGTATTGATGCAGTAGCACAGACGGGTGGTTTCGGGAAAAAGGTTGGTTCGCTGGTAAAAAGCATCTTCAATCGTCCTCCCCAGGATGTCCCTGCCCTCAAGGAGAAAATATGTACCACCCTGCAAAAGTCGGAAAAACATATTGTCATCATGATTGATGATATCGATCGTCTTGAAGCGGAGGAAATACGGCAGCTTTTTACCGTGATCAAGGCACTGGCAGACTTTCCCAACGTCATCTATCTGCTGGCCTTTGATCAGGCTGTCGTTGTGCGGGCCATAGAGAAGTGCAGCGATATGCCGGGGCAGGCGTATCTGGAAAAGATTATTCAGGCTTCCTTTGTTGTGCCTCTGGTGGACAGGACGATCCTGCTCAATGGATTGGAGAAGCGTCTTAACGAGATCCTGAAAGGGACGCCTGAATATCTTTTTGAGCGGAGTCATTGGATCTCTGTTCTTTATAATGGTCTTGATAAATTTTTTACTGTGCCGCGTAATATTGTCCGTTTCTGCAATACCTTATCCGTAACCTATCCGGCTGTACGTGGCGAAGTCAATGCCGTCGACTTTATCGTCATTGAAGCCATCAGATTTTTTCTGCCAGAGCTGTATATGTATATACGGGAAAATCAAAATGAGTTTGTTGGCACTCATTCTAAAAAAAGTTTATCATATAAAAAATTAATAAATATATTGGATACATTTGTACCTGAAGACATGCGTCAGAACATGGGAAGAATACTTAAGTTACTATTTCCTTATATTGCAAATAATCATTTTGTCCATCAACACTATGCACGCAGGACGTTACCAATTGGGGATAGCGAATTTTTCTCCTGTTATTTTTGCTTCAATCCATCGTCAAATACCATCAGCAATTCTGAAATACTGCAATGGCTGGAAAAGGCAGGGGATGCCGATGCCTTTGGATCGGTATTGCTTCAGGCGAAAGATCAAGGACTGTTACAAGTGCATATCCACCTTGGCAGATTGCGCGACCATGTCGAAGAAGATATTCAGGAAAAGGATATTCCTGTAGTTATAGGAGTTCTGCTTGATATCGGTGATGAACTAATTGAATCTCCTTATGATGCCTATGATTCTTTTACTATAGTCAATAATTCTGATCTTGTTACAGCTACTGTAGAGATGCTAGGCAGACGTCTTCCTCTGGATCAGCGTCTGTCTACTCTTGAACATGCCATACAGGATGGGAGCGCGCTTGCAGTACAGTGTTTCTTATTGGGGGATTCTGAAATGGCGATTGAGGAAGGTAGAGAACCGCTTATTCCTCAAGAGGAACTTCAAATATTTAAAACTCTCTTGCTGGCAAAATTTGACGAATGCATCACAAACAAGACTTTGTTGTGTCATCAAAATCTGATGCGTATTCTTAATATATGGTCATACTGGAGTACAGATACGTCAAAAATCAGAAACTGGTGTACCGAGGTGACAAAAACGGATGACGGCATGCTTACCTTTATAAAAAAGTTTATTTGTTCAAGGCAGTATTTATCGGAGGGAGTAACTATAACTCATCATATTAAGCCACAATCACTGGAACCCTATATTGATGTCGCAGCTTGTGAGAAGCGTATCCTTATCTTGCAGGAAGAAGGCAGGATTCCTCAGGAATATGAGGAAACTGCCACACTGTTCTTGCAGGGCGTTGAACTATGGCGCAAAGGCAAGACTCCTGAAAATACTCTCTGACACTCCTATGAAAATGGCACTGCGGGCCTTCCGCATCAGAAGGCCCGCAGTGATTCACAGCATCAGGCCTGGATGCACATTTCAGGCTGTCCGTCCACAGCCGTTCCAGCAGCCACTTCCAGCCCTGGCAGGCCGTTCACGATTTTCACTGTCTCCAGGCTGACCGTGATCACGCTCAGGAGCAGATCCAGAATATACCTTGGGTTGCCCTGTTCTTCGGTCCAGTCGTTGGGATCGTTGGTGATGCCGCTGGCCTTGTCGGTTTTGAGCTGGTAGCGTTCCATGATCCATTCAATGGCGGAACGTCCATTGATCACATAGTCGTAGGCTTCCGGCGGGATATGGGAGATGGTGATCCACGGGTTGTATTCAATCGCCGATTTGTCCCCCTTGCGGGGGAAGCGCATTTTTTCCACGCGGAAGTTGCCGTTTTCCGCGCCTTGTACCTGCACGGTCGGGCAGGGAGGTTGGGTTTCATAGTTCAGGTGCAAATCGGCCAGGGCGCGGCCCGCCTTGCTGAATGTCCAGAAATCCGCAGGCTTTTCCAGCAGCGGCAAGCGCGGCAGCATCTTTTTCAAGTCCGCCGCAAAGGTGCGGCGGTAGTCCGGCGAATGCAGCAAGCCATAGACATAATAGAAAATATCTTCCTTTGTTACCTTTGGCCCGTAGCTTTCCCGGCAGCGATCCAGTATAAAGCTTGTAATACCGTCTTTGCGCGTGTATTCCTCGTTTCCTGCATCAAAGAGTGTAGGATGGTATATGGATCGCTTTTCGTAATAGTACAACGGGAAGCATTGGCTACCATCATTATGAAGATGAAGATCTGGAATGAAATTGACTATAACAGGACTGAATTCTATCCACCGTCCACCAATACCCGGAAAACAGATAACTAAATTTTTTGTTTCCTGTGTTGGAAAGAGTTTGGGCATTTGATACTGCATTTCATTCAATGCCGCGGAAAAATAGACGTGCTGTTTGCAGAAGGGACGGTATACTGCCTGCATAATGGCAGAAGCCTCAAAAGGCTTTGTCCGTTTCTTCTGAAAATCATTTTGAAATGCGCGTGTCCAGCTTATTCTTGTAGCATCAAGGCGAGGTTTTTCTTCGCCGGATTCCACCATCTCATTATAATAGTTAATGGTCTTCTGAATATTCTTCTGTAAATTTATCTTTGAAAAGTTGTAGCACCATGCATCACGTCCTGATGCTAACCCTCTCGAATAATACGGCGCAAAAAAGGTCTGCTTATTGTCCTTATTGTCCTTGTCTCCCAGCGGAATAAAGGAACTGAACACATCATTGCGCTGATTGAGCCAATCGCCATGCGTATTGGGGCAAAGATGCGTCCAGTTCATGGCAGGATTGAGGATGCTGCGCTTTTTGGCAATGATGGCAAGCTTTTCTTCCCGGCTCAGGTAATCGCCGATGTCGTGATACTGAATGACGGCCTTGCCCTGGTGTCCGGGCTTTTTGACCAGCACAGTGATGGCAATGGGCGTGCGGCTGCCAAGGCCAAAGACATTGCCGGATTCCTTACGCCGCAATTCTCCCGACGTGCGGCAGTTTCCGCGCAAATTGAAGACATAGATGGCGCTGAACTCCGCTTCCAGCGTTTTACGGAAGCCGTCCATTGCATTGCCGTCCAGCCAGTAGCCATTGGAAACAAAGGCGATGATGCCGCCGTGCTGTTTGTCCAGCCTGTCCGAAGCCCAGCGAAACGCCTTGATATAAGAATCATACAGCGCGTTCTTGTTGGTCTTGTCCGATTGCGCGGCATAGGTGGCGGCAATGCGTTGTTCCAGCTTCGGGTAGGACTGATTCCGCGCGTCGTCATTGGCGGATTTCTGCCCAACGGAATAGGGCGGGTTGCCGATGATGACCTGAATGGGCGTATTCCGCTGGGCCTGCACCCGTTCGGAATTTTGCGGCAGGGCCGGGGCGTACAAAGCCTGCTGATCGTCGGCTTCGCCAAGCTGAAAGGTATCCGTCAGGCAGATGCCGTTGAAGGGCGTGTAGGCTGTGGCTTCTCCCCGCGCGGCATGCCAGGCGTTTTCAATATTGATCGACGCGATATAGTAGGCCAGCAACACAATTTCATTGGCGTGCAGCTCCGCCGCGTATTTGCGGGGCAGGGCCTCCGGCGCGACAAGGCCGCTCTGGATCAGGCGGGCAATGAAGGTTCCCGTGCCAGTGAAGGGATCGAGAATGTGAACATTCTCATCAGAGAGCGTGCGTCCGAAGGCCGCCTGAAGCACGTCGGCCACGGAGCGGTTGATAAAATCAACAATCTCAACGGGCGTATAGACGATGCCCAGTTTTTCCACGGTCAGGGGAAAAGCGGTGCGGAAGAATTTGTCATACAGCTCAACAATGATGCGCTGCCGTCCCTCGGCATTGTCGATGCCGGAAACGCGCATTTTCACGGATTCATAAAAACGCGAGAGGACAACGGTATCCTTTTCCAGGGCCTGCGCTTCCAGCAGATCGATCATGCCTTGCAGGGCCTGCGAAACGGGATTGTTGCGCACAAAGGAATAATTTTCAAACAGGGCTTCAAAGACCGGTTTGGTGATCATGTGCTGGGCCAGCATCTCCACCACTTCGCCGGATGTGACGGAGGGATTGATGTTTTTGCGCAAGCCTCCAAGAAAATCCTCAAAGGCTGTCTTGTGCGGGCCGGGAACCGCAATCAGGCGATTGATGCGCTCCATATAGCCCTGAGCGATTTTGGCCACGTCCGCCGCCCACTGTTCCCAATAACGCCTGTTGCCCACTTTCTGCACCATGCGGGCATAAATGGTATTTTGCAGTTCCTGTATTTGCGGCAGCGGAAGCTGCACCGGCCTTGTTTTGCCGTCTCCCCGCGGGGTTCTGTCGCCAGTGTCGTCAGCGGAGCCATCGGCAATGCCGCCAACCAGAACGGAACCGCCTTCCGCGGGCTTGTGGTGATTGAGCTCAATCTTGTTGACTGTGGCGCTGAAGCGATCATCATGGGCGCGCAAGGCGTTCAGCACTGTCCAGACCACGGCAAAGCGCCTGTTGTCGTTCAGGGCTTCTTCCGGCGTCACCTGGGAAGGAATCAGCACCGGAATAATAATATAGCCGAACTTCTTGCCCGGCGCCGTCCGCATGACGCGCCCCACGGACTGCACCACGTCAATCTGGGAATTGCGGGCCGAAAGGAAGAGCACCGCGTCCAGCGAAGGCACGTCCACGCCTTCGGAAAGACAGCGCACATTGGTCAGGATGCGGCATTCATTGCCGTCGGCAGGCGCGGCATTGAGCCAGGCAAGTTTTTCGTCGCGGGTTGTGGCGGGCATGGTTCCGTCCACATGATCCGCGGCAACGCGGACCATTTCCGCCCGTTCCTCCTGCGGCAGGCTCTCGTAATAGCTTTCCTTGAAGCCATTGAAGACCGCGCTGATTTTTTTGGAAATTCTGATGCTCTGGCAAAAGGCGACCGCCTTGCGCATGGGGGAGGGATCCGACGCTTTCAACAGGCCCTCATCAATGAGCATACGCTTTGAGAGCGCGTTGATGCATCCCACAAGCTTGCTGGCGTCGTCGGTGTCAATTTCCTTGCCGCCGTCCGCCACGGCGGCTTGCAGGGCGGCGGGAATCTGGCTTTCACTGAGCGTCAGCACCAGCACCTTGTAATCCGCCAGCAGGTTTTTATCGACCGCTTCACCGAAGCCGATGCGGAAGACCTCCGGCCCGTACATGGCTGCATCATCCATTGAGCACAGATAGGCGTCGGCATCCTGCGCCCTTTTCTTGCTTTCCTCGGCATAGAGACGCGGCGTTGCCGTCATGTACAGGCGTTTTCCGGCCCGGATAAAGCTGTTGTCATGCACCTTCACAAAGGCGGATTCATCTTCATCCTTCAGAGTGACGCCGGTTGTCCGGTGCGCCTCGTCGCAGATAATCAGGTCAAAGTCCCGCTGAAATTCCTTTTGGGCCTGGGCGACAACCTCAATGGACTGATAGGTGGAGAACACCACGACCAGACCATCCTTGTGGAACTTTTCAGCCAGCCTGAACTGCCGGACAATGTCCGTCACCCGCGTGGATGCGGGAAAGGCCAGATCCGTGACGCTGCAGCCGTCCGTGTCGTCGTCGTTCTTTTTCCTGCTCTTGCTGACTTCCGGATCAGAGCAGATGCAGATGGGAAAGATCGGGGCGGAACTTTCCGCTGTCCATTCCCGAAGCGTCTGCCCCACCAGCGCAATGGACGGGGCCAGAAACAGCACCAGGCCCGCGCCGCTGGTTTCGTTCTCCGCAATTTTCAGGGAAGTGAAGGTCTTGCCCGTGCCGCAGGCCATGATCAGCCGGCCGCGATCCCCGGTCTGAAAATGTTCGTGAAAAGCGGCAATGGCTGCCTGCTGATGCGGGCGCGGCCGCTTTTTGCCCTGCCGGGCCCGCAAACCGTGGATGCCCCGCTCCAGCGCGGCCCAGTCCACGGGCGCGCTTTCCAGATCGGCAAGACTGATGCGCTGTACCGGCGGTTCCTGGTGGCGGATGGCGTTTTCCGCCTCGCTGCCCCATTTGTTTGTGGTGGAGATCCAGAGCCGGAGCGCAAAAGAGGTCGCCCGGCGCTCATCGTTGACAAACTGCCTGCTGGACGTGGCCAGAAAACTGTCCACAGCGGGCTTGTCAATGCGGGCCTTTTCATCATAGCACTTGCACTGAATGGCCCAAAAATCGCCCTCCACCGTCTGGGCAACAAGATCAATGCCCGTATCCCTGCCGCCAAGGTTTTCTTTGTACGGAAATTCCCGCCAGAGCCAGACATGCCGGAATGTGCCCGCATACCACGGGACTGTCTGCAAAAATGCCTGCATCAGGCGCTCAAAACGGTCGCCCTTGTCCCGCTCGGAAAAGGAAACGGCGCGGTATTTGGCGAGAACGTCGCGGAAGGTCATGGGGGGACTCCTGCAAGAAGGAGAAGAGGGCGTCAGCTTACTCTGGAACGGCCAAAAAGGAAATCGGAAAATGAGAAGGAATTGCGGGAACTTTGAGATGCCGCCATGTCATACATATCCGGCCACCTGCCGCACGCGAGTAACCATTTTCTGTCCGCTTTCAGGGAAAGAAGCGTCCGCTCTTGTAAAGCAAAATTATCAATACTATGCCAAAATATGTCAAAATATGCATTTTCCCACATTGTCATCCGGTTGTCAGTGGAAAAGGATTCTGGTATTTGATCTGGAAAGAAGAGAATGATATGGTAAAATTTGAAGCTGAATCGCTTTATCCTTTGAACCACGCAAAGCTGACAAACTGATAAAGCTATGAAACCTTTCGACATAAAACAGGTATCAAATGCTTTTGCCAAGAGGCTTGATGCGGTCGAAGAAGCTGCAGAAAGTCAATATGATAGGGATATTACAGATCAGGAAATAAATGAATATTTTGATTTTATAAAGCATATTGAAGGTCGGTATTATAATAATTTAAACTTTATGCTCATCGATGCACTTAAAGCAATTGCCCTCAGGAAAAACCCTACTCAAATAGTAACCAATGATCCTGCCAGTGCCGCAGTATTAGGAGTATTACTTACAATGCTTGAAGCAAAAGCTATTCGCTCTATAGGAAAAGATAATTTTGTTCATGTTATAAAAGAATTCATTGACCGTGTTTTTTCAGATATGAAAGATGATTTATCTGTACATCCTGAACTTATCCGAAATATCAGTATGCGGGATCATCTAATAAAGCTGAATCATAGTATCAGGGTAAAAATAAAAAATATGTTCAAATAGATGCTGATCTTTGTGAACATCTGGCTAAAATATCGAGAGCGTAACTAAATAATGTTTTAGATGTTATCTCTCGTCCCTTAGCCGGACAGTAATGATAGATGATCTGGTGTTCGGCAAGTTCCATTTTTTCAAGAAACATATCCACAACTTCTTCCACCTGTTCCCGCGTCGGCTGTTCGCCTTCCCGCCAGGAAAAAATTCAGTGCTGCACAGGCTTGGCGCTGTGAACCGATTCTCTGGCAAGCGCGATCATTTCGGCTTTTTGCCCGGTATGGGTTGAGGAAAGAAAATTTCTTCCTCCCGCATATTCGATCTTTTCCTGCGGGTTTTTATTGTGGGGAAAGCGGATGTAATCCACCAGATCGCCTATCTGCCATGACTTCGATTTTTCAATTTTCCGGTTCTTGATTTTTTTTGACGATCATCGAGGGCCATGCCGATTTTTTGAATCAAGCACACGAGTTTCCGCAGGGCGTCTTCCTGCGTTTCCATAATGCCGCGCGATGCTTTTAACTGCCGGAGCGTTGCAAAATTGTGCTTGAGCAGACCGCCGATCCGCCGCAGTTCTCCCACGGTTTTCACGTCAGTGCAGGCCGCAATCGTTCCGCCGAAAAAACGCCGCCGCGCGTATTCCGACAGGGACAGTCCCGCGATGTCCGCCTGCTCCATCAGGCGTGCTTTTTCCATATCGGTAACACGGATCGTTACCCATTTTCTGGCGGCGCTCCGGCCGCCGCCCTCCGTCTTTCTTTCATGTCTTTTGCCTTTGGAATGCGAGAAGCAAAGCGCCGAGCATTCGGGTGTCCAGAGGGCGTCAGCCCTTTGGCAGGATGGAAGTTGTGCGTGTAGCACAACTTCCATCCTGCCACGGCGACCCCGTATCGTGGAGTGGTAGATTTATGCAAAAATTTATCTTTACTGCCGATTGACCATATTCTCTTCTCAGAGGAGGCAAAAACACATGGCTTCAAAAGCAACAATACGCATAGAACAGCTCACGAAGGCGAAGAAACTGCTCATGAATTTGCCGAAGAAAAAAGACGGAAAAACAGACCGGACGCAGCAAAATTTCTGGAAAAAGCTTTCAGGAACGCTCTCAAAAAAGGCTACAGCCCAAAAGAACTGAGTCAGCTGCTCAAGAATGAGAGCATCATCATTCCCGCATATCTTATTCAGAAATTTTTATCTGAAACTGCGGACAGCGCGGACGTTGCTCCTGCACAAAAAAAGGAAATTCCCCCGCAAAAACCACCGGCTCCGGCAAGAGCATCTTTCA
>NZ_JAAKEH010000069.1:0-10131 GCF_011039095.1 Desulfovibrio sp. ZJ200
TTTTTATCAAGAAGGGCTTGCAATTCCCGAATCTCCTCGCATGAGAAACAACTTGGGCGATGGCCATTGGGTTTGGCTGATAATCGTTGGTTTTCACGGTAAGCTCTGACCCAATTGCAGATGCTAGCCGGGGTATAACCTAAAATATCTGCCAATTGCCTGGCTGTTGCTTTTCCATCAAGATACGCATGAACAGCCTTGGTTCGGATTTCTTCAGATGCAAATTTCATCTCTGCAATCTAAACGATTTTTAAATAAAATAAAAGTCAAATTGCTCTAGTCGTCCGTGGTGGTGGCATGGTAGTGCCCCAGCAGGGACTTGGCCGCGCTGATGCCGCCGTCGCGGAACGCCAGGTGCGCACTCACATGGCGGATGGAGTAAAACACAAAGGGCTTTACTCCGGCTCGCCGGCACAGGCGCGCGCAGAACTTGCTGCGGTGCCGGAAGGGCAAACCCAGCGCGCCGGCGCAGTGAGTCTGCATGAACACGTTGTCCACCGCGCACGGCCTCGCTTGCCGCCACCAGGCCAGCGCCTTGACCAGCTCCGGGTGCATGTCGTTCCAGCGCACCCGCGGCCGACCGTCCTTGGTCTTACGGTCTGACAACCGGATTTTGCCCTCCTGCAGGCGAATATCTCGCGTCCAGGAAAGCCGGAACACCTCGCCGGCGCGCGCGCCGGTATAGTAAAAGGTCAGAAGCATCACCAGATCCTGGCCTTTGGCCAGTTCCAACACTTTGACCACGTCGTCTTCCGGCGGCACGTACCGTTCCCCCGCGTCCACCGGGAACTCCCTGACCTGGGCAAAGGGCGACGGACCTTGCGGAAAACCCTCCACGTTGCCCATGCCCCAATTCCAGGCCGCCAGCATGTTTTTGCGGTACTTGTTGGCCACGCCGGCCGGGTTGCCGATTTTGCCTTTCGGCTTGGGCCTGTCCCGCGCCGGCGCTTCCCCATCCTCTTGCGCGGCCCGACGCTCTGCGGCCTCCCGCGTTTTCGCGTCATAGACGCCGTTCAGAAACGCCGTGGCCAGGGGTTTGGTCACTGCGGCCAGAGAATGGATCCCCTTCTTGCGGCAGAAAGCGAAGAACGCATGCAGATGCGTCTGCTTTTCCACATACGTGGAGCGGCCCATGCTTCTTTTTACATGGTCCAGATAACTTTCACCCCAGGCCAAGAGCCGCTCGGAGTCCGTGAGGATCGCGTTCTTTTGGGCCTGCGCCTCCAGGTGCTCTTTTTTCCGATCCACCTCCCATTGCCGTGCGGCCATCCATTCCGGGCCTTTTCTGCGGCCCGGAGGGAAGAATTTGCTGTCCACCTCTTTCCCGTTCACAACCACCCTGGCCAGCCAGGCGTTGCCCCGGTTTTTCCTCAATGTCGGCATGGCTGAAATACTCCATCACCGTGCCCCACCTGAACCTCCAGCATCGGCCAAAGCGTTCGCCGCCGAGCTTATAGGCTACGCGTTTCACGGTTCGGGGGTCAAGGCGCAAGACTTGGGCCAGCTCCGAAAGGTACAGGATATCGTCCGCGTCCCGCATGGCAAACTCTCACACGCTTCGCGCTTTCCGGCCCCATGCCGCTTCCCGCACGGTCAACGGCACGGCCGGACGGCCCGCCGCGTCGAGCATAAGCACCTGATTCATGACAATTCCTCACTATCAAAATCCAGGGCCGGCATCTCCACATCCGGCGCTTCCGGAGCGGGCTTGCGCCCGCGTTTCCGGGCCGGGGACGCGTCGTCAGTCTGCCGTTTTCGCACCAGGGCCAGCAGGTGGCCGTTGAGCTTGCGCCCACGGGCGATGGTGTCTGACGCATTTTCCAATTCCTCGCGCAGGCCGGCCACATGGCGTTCCAGCGCGTCCCGCTCGCGGCGCAGGGCAAGCAGCTCGTCTGCCGGCTCCGGGGCCGGGCTGCCGGACGAATCGGCCAGCAGCCCGGCCAGCCCCATCAGCTCTCCGGTAAAAAAGAGGCTCTGCCGCCTGGTCGCTTTGTTGCGCAGGCGCACCCGGCCTTTGGAATCGCAGGTCAGGACGCCGTACTCGCTGCGCACCTGGCCGCGTCGGCTGACCCGGTAGCCCGGCCAGCCGGGGATGGGCAGATAGGCGGCTTCGTCGCTCATGCCTTGCACTCCTCCAGCGAGGATTCAATCTCCTCCAATGAGGATACGGCCTCTTCCAGGGCAGCGGCGACCTCCTCCATCCGCTCGCCGCGCCCGCTCTCGCGCAGGCCGTCGGGCAGGTTGTCCACCGCCTCTTGTTCCTCGGCCGCGATTTCCTCCAGTTGCTCACGCGCTTCGGAAATCAGCGCCATGACTTCATCCAGGCGTTTGCGGCGCTCATTGTTCATGATTTTTTCCTTCACGGGATGTTCCTCCTGGACCAGCCTGCCGCCGTGCTTGTGCGGGCGGCTGAGCCAAATCCGGCATAGTCGGCGCCATATTGCAGATTTTCTCGCTGGGACAGGACGCGCACCACTGCGCCTGAGGGGACGCGCGCCAGGGGCAGCTGACCAGGGTTGCGATGCGCTCGCAGGCATCCTCGACAGTGCGCGTCCACAGGGTCACAGCGCCATACAGCATGAGGCCCGGAGCTTCCAGTGGCCCCAGAATGCCGAGAACAGGCACGCCCGCGGCCCTGGCCAGGCCAACTTCCACCCCGGCATCCTGGCCGGACTGCCCGACGTAAATGAGCAGGTCGGCCCGACCGCAGGCCTCCTCGCAGAAGGCGAACACTTCGCCGCCGTGGTCCGTGTCCATCCACTGGCGGCGCTGCGCCGGGGTCAGATCGGCAGGCGGCATGGCCAGCCCGGTCCAGTCCAGGATTTGGATGTCTGGCAGTTCCAGCGCCAGGGATCGCTGGAGCAGCTGCACGGCGTGCAGCTGCCGGAAGGAAGCGGCAATGTAGATCTTCATCGGCGCGCCTCCGGGCTTTGGCACACGCGCTCTCTCTGGCGGCGTATTTCCTGGAGGAGCTTTGCTCTGCCCTCTGCGAACACCCCGACAATGTCGGAGGGGCGTATGTGGCCGCAGCCCGCCGTGAAGCAGATGCCGTCGTCCGCGCCCAGGGCTGCGGCATGGACTATGAGGCCCCGGATGCCCGGCTCTGCCAGAATCGTGTCCAGCGCGATGTGCAGCCGTTGTCTTTCCTCCCGGCTCGGTTGCCAGAGTCCCGTCTCAGTCATGGTGAGCCTCCTTGCAGTTGCAGGCGAGCCTGCTCAGCCGCCGCCATTCCGAAAATTGTTCCCACAGGCCGCAGCCCAGGCCGAGAGCGATAAAAAGAATGATGATGCCTGTCATGCCCTGGCCTCCCACAGTTCGCGGAAACTGCCGCCGGGGCAGAGTTCCCGCAGGCGCGCGAGGATGTCATCCATCGACGCGCCGCGCAGAACGACGCAGCGGCTGCCCTTGACGGCGTAAAAGATGAATCTTGCCCTTGCCTCTTGCTTCGGGTAGGTTGTTTGCTTACGCATGAGCTACTTCCTCATGTGTTTGCCCTCGGCGCTGTTGGTACCAGTTCCGGGGGCGTTTTTTTAGTGCCCGCGCTGACTGGCGACCTCCACCAGCCGCAGCAGGGCCAGAATGGCTGTTTGCGCGCGGTATCCCTTTTCCGCGATGGCCCGGCGCTCGGCCTCGGCAATGGTGCCGTCCGTCAGCGCGTCGGCCACGGTTCCCATCAGTTCGCCGAACTCGCGCACGCTGGTCATGCACTGGCTGGCCACCGCGCCGCAGTCGCCCTCAACATCCGGCATACGGACGAAAAATCCGCCCATAGCCTCGGCCATGACGTCCAGGGGCAGACAGGAGCCGGTCATGTCCATGACGGGCAACAGCAGTTCCACCCCGGCCTTGTGGCCGCTCCGCTCGCCCACCTCGGCCAGCAGCGTGGTGTAGTCGCGCCGCAGCAGCCCGGCCAGGGCCTTGGCCGGCAGGCCGTTGGGCGCGTTCAGCACAAGCTGGCGCAGAATGGGGGTGAGGCGGGGATATTCCATGCTAAAAATTCCTTCAAAATGGCGTGACGTAGCAGGCTTCAGCAGCTACCGTGAGGCTGTTGTCTCTTGCCCCATGAGGCCCGGGAAAAACGGCTCCGGCTTATGGTAGGGAGGCGGTAAAAGCTCGGCGGGGAAGCCAAGGCGAAGCATCTGCTTATGTCGCTTGGCCGGAATCGTTTCTCGGTTGAGCATGACACTGGCAAATGGCCTGGACACACCAAGGGCTTCCGCCAGAGCCTGGATGGAGATATGCCTTTCCTCCATCCACAGGGTGAGGGCTGCCTTCCGCTCCTCATTTGACATTGTCCTGCCCTCCTGTAATGTGGGTTACAGGTTTAGTTACGTCTTGCGTGAATACTTATGCTCTCAAAAGAGGGAAAATGTCAACACCAAAAGAGAACATAACCCCGTTAAAATTTCCGCAGCCCTTCATCAATAAGGTCTGGCACATAAAATATGAGCTTGTTTTCAGGCATTTTTGCTCCATAGCGTCCTCAATCGGATACAAGCCCACCACTCGTGGCTTTTGCCAATTTCTGCAGATTTCCGCTGGCAAACGAGAAAAGTGGTCGAAGGGGCAATGGCCAAGCGCGGAAGATTTGGAAAAGCTCCATGACCGACTTGGCTTTTCCTACCGCTGGCTGATTACTGGAGAGGGCGATCCCTTTGAGGAAGGAGGCACACTGCCCGAAGCTGATATTGCCAAAAAGGCGGAGGAAGTCCGTATACGTGGCATGGAACAGAGAATCCGGGAACTTGAGCAGGAGCTTCGGGAGTCGAAGTCCGAACTGGCCGAGGCCGACCGCCTCAACCGCAAACTTACTGCCCGCCTCCTCATTGACGGTGCCGGGGACAAAGACGCGCCGACCAATATCGGCAAGGCCGCAGGCGGGCAAGGGTGATTTTGTTCCGGGCCGGGGACGAGGGGACGTGAAGGGGCGTGCTGAAATCCAACACAGCTTATCGCCATTCGCTTGAAGAAATTCTAATGAGCGATATGGGCTGCTGAGCCCGAAAGATTTCATGTTAATCCAAACCACTTCATTGTGGGACTAAACAGATATGACTTCATCTACTATTTTTGATGCTGTCAAGAGAGAGAATGAAAAACTTAAAATACGTTTACAGGCTTTGGAAGCTGAGAAGGCACGAGAAAAGGCTGAAGCAGTTGAACTACGTTTGGGCCGCGAGGTAGATCGTAGTATATGGGAACATGAAAAATGTCAAATGCTCCTTCAAGAAATTCAAATATATTTTGAAAAAGAGAAAAGTAATCTGCAGAACCAACAAAAAAATGAAAAAGATGAGCGAGAAAAGTATTTACAAAGAGTATATAGAATTTCAAATTTTATTTTAGGTACTATTTCTGCAATTGCTGCATTATTAACTATAATTATAGCTATAAGTGCATGGCTTGGTTTTGGATATTTTCGAGATGTAAAAAATGAGATATATAATATAAGAAATAGCATAAAAGAGTGTCATAATGAAGTCATTGCTGATGTAAAAGATATAAAGAGACAAAAAGAAAATTTATATGCTCAGCCAAAAAATGATGGTACATTATATAGAAAGACTATTGATCAGGCTCAAGAGACATCAAAAAATCCAAATACTGAGAATATTATCAAGTCTCAAGCAATTTTATATACTGATAAAAAACAGTGGGATGAAGCATATGTATTTTGGAAAGCTGTTCTTGAAAAAGAACCAAACTCTCCAGATGCTTGTTTTTATGTGGCTCTTTCAGCACAAATGCTTGCAGAGAAAATAAAATCAAATAATGAAAAACAGAAATTGTTTGATGTTGCTGAAGAAAATTATCATCGGTCTGTGCAAGTTTCTCCTGATAGCATATCAGCATGGTGCAACTGGGGCAATTTGTGCATGAAACGAGGAGAGGCCGCGTCAAGTCCAGAGGAAAAAGAACATTGGTTTGAGCAGGCTGCGGAGAAGTACAGGCAGGCCACAAGGAGAGATCCCGGACATGTGACTAGCTGGTGCAACTGGGGCACGTTGTGCATGGAGCGGGGAGAGGCCGCGTCAAGTCCAGAGGAAAAAGAACGTTGGTTTGAGCAGGCTGCGGAGAAGTACAGGCAGGCCACAAGGAGAGATCCCGGACATGTGCCTAGCTGGGGCAACTGGGGCAATCTGTGTACGGAGCGGGGAGAGGCCGCGTCAAGTCCAGAGGAAAAAGAACATTGGTTTGAGCAGGCTGCGGAGAAGTACAGGCAGGCCATGAGGATAAATCCGGAAGACGTTGTGACCTGGTTCAACTTGGCGTGTCTGGAGGGCCTGCGCGGCAATGTGGCCCTCTGTGTGGATTGTTTGGAAAAATGGTACGCATTGTCTCCTGACGCGTCTGTTGCAAAACTGGACGGAGAAAAAGATTTTGATCCAGTCCGCAACTCTCCAGAATTCAAAGCTTTTCGGGAGAACGTGCAAAAAGGGCGCGGGAGATAGCTTTCGCACTGTAACAGGGCAACACGGCCTTCCGATTTTGTCCCTTGCCAGCTTTCTCAACTTTCTTTAGAGCATTTTCTCTTTGAAAATGCTCTAGCTAATTTCATTAGCAAACCGCTCTAGGAATACCTCGTCGCGGAACCGAAAGAAGAACGCTCTCTGAACCTGTACCAATACGGCTCCCGGCTTGAGACGCGGAAAGCAGGAGGCGCGGATGACGGAACGGATATTTTCCACCCAGGGCGATGTGCTGGAATTTCTGCATGATCAGGGCTTGAAAATCAGTCGGGCCAAACTCAGCAAGGATTATCGCGAAGGCCTCCTTCCCTGTATGTCGGACAAGCGATTTCGTGAAGAAGACGTCCGGGCCTATGCCGAAAGCCTCAAAGCTCCCTCCGCAGAAGAGAAGAAAGACAAGCTCATGAAGGCCCGCGCCGAAGTGGAAAGTCTAAACGCTCTGATTTCCCGCCTTTTGAAGGTTGTGCCGGACGCCGAGGCAACAACGCGAGTTCTGGAAAAATGGTTAGACAAGCACAGCGACACCGCGCCGAACCTCCTTAGTGATGATGTCCGGGCTGCCCTGGATCGGATTGCGACAGAGAAAGCAACGCGTGTTGAAGAAGCGTCGCAGGCCGAACCGTACGAAAGAAACAGCGCAATTGCGCCGCTTCACTATTATGTGCAAGGCAGCGCTTTGGAGCCGTACCAAGTCACGTTCAAGGGTGAAGGACAAGGCTTGACAGCTTCCTGCTCATGCCCGGCGGGAAAAAAAGGAAAGACATTCTGCAAGCATGTCGCCTGGCTGCTGAAAGGCGACGCTTCCAGGCTTGCCGAAGGCTCTGATGAGTTGGCCGCGCTTGCGCTCCGGGCCAACGGTTCGCCTTTGCTGAAAAAGGCCCACGAATATCACTTTACTGAAAAGCAAAAACTCCCTGCTGTAAAAGGCATAAGCTCTGTAAAAGACCTCATTCCTCTTGTCGAACCGATGCTTGCCGGAACCGGCCTGTGGAGCGAATACAAGACAGGTGGGGATGGTTCGGAATTCCTGGGCATTTATCTTCGGAAAATGTATAAGAACGGGAAGCCGTATAAAAATCCTACCCAGATGCTATCTTTTTCTTATAAACCTGTCATATATGAAGCTATGTATGATGAACTGACCGAAAAAATAGAGAACAAAGCGGTGGGTATCCGCACTCTGCCTTATTTGGTCGATAGTACCAATTACGGAAAAATTGAATCGGCATGTGCGAGTTTTATGAACAAACTGGAAGAGATCCTTGCCGGTCACGTTGGTTAAAATTCAAAAAAACGCCGCAGGGCAGAACAGGCAAAATATGGTGGAGCATATTGAAAATTTGGATGCGCTGCTCCCGTTATCCGCAGCCCTCCTCTTCACTCCACCCGCGTCACAAAACCGGCCCGGATCAGATCCTTCACATGCGCTTCCGGGCTGATGGCGCGGATGACGCTGCCGTTTATAGTTGCAAGTCCTTTGTTGCTGAATTTTATTGTCCGGAGGGGCGGCCATGGCCATCCCCCCGGACGCGGCGGGAAGAGGGGTTCAGCTCCCCACCGAAATGGCGCGGACGCCCGCTCCGGCCGCCTCGGCCGCAGCCGCCCGGCAAGCCTCGGGGAACGCGCCGTTATGCCAGTGCGGCTCGCCCTGGCCGTTGCGGCCCCAGAAGAACGCCCACTCGCCCCGGCCACGCGGGGTCTTGCCCCAAGCCGTAATGTAGCCTGTATAATCCACCAGCACGCCCTTGATGATACGATTCAGCGTCATGGCGGCCTCCTCAGATGGCATCGGCATACGCGGCCGCCGCGTACACCATGCCGTCCAGATAGCGCATGGGGGTGGGGATGCCCAGCTCGCGGCGGGTCCGACGGCCCAGGGTCCAGCCTTGCCAGCGGGCAATGGCGGCGGTCACGGCCTGATCCAGAGACATGTGCCGCAAAAAACAAAGCACGTCGTCGGCAAAATGGCGGCCCCAGATGCCGTCCAGAAAGGCCCGGACGTACTCCGGTTCCGCTCCGGTTTCGGCAACGATGGCGCTCATGGCTGCGGCCCAGGCCGCGTCGGCGCAGCCGTCCAGACTCATGGTGCCGTAAAAGCCGTATCCCTCGTTTTCGGACATAAGCGTTTCCATCATGCAACCAATTGATTTTTATTGTTATATATCTCAGCGTGCTTGTGTGTTCGCTCTTTGCCCGGGGGTTGGCAAGTCCTTTCTTGCTGAATTTTATTGTTTTTTTATGCCGGATCAATCAAAACGGCACGCAGCTCGGCCTTTGCCGCCAGACGGGCGCGCCGTTTCCAGGTAATGCGGATGTGGCGTTTACGGCGGCTGCGCACCGCGCTTTTGCACTCGCCGCCCTTGCCGCCCAGGCGCACGGCCGAGCTTTTGAGCGCGTAGCGCACGCCGTCGGCGGCATCGGGGTCTGCGGCCTCACCCGCGCGGGGAATGCCATACGCTTTCATGCTGCCTCCTCCATTGCGCCGGAGGGGGACTGTCCCTCCGGATGGCTTATTCGCCCGGCTGCAGCACGGTCTGAAGCTTGGCCACCACGTCGTCGGCAGCGTAGACGAACGTGCTCACGGCCGCGGCCACATTGACGCTGGACAGATCGTCGCTGCCGCACAGGTGGAGCACCGGACGCTCCAGGGCGGCGGCCGCCCCGACCGCCACGGCGGATTCTGTGTCCGGCCGGCCGCTGATCAGCACCGCGTCAGCCACACGGATACAGGCCAGAATTGATTCCATGCGGTCGCGGCGGGACTCGCCCAGGGTCAAGACCTCCAGCCCCATGCCCTCCAGGGTATGGCGCAGGATGGGCGTGTAGCAGCGGGACGCGGCGCTCTCGGCAATGTAGACGGTCTGCTTTTTTTCGCTCTGCTCGGACATAATATAACCACTTAAAATATATCCAGATTCACCTTGCGGCGTGTCTGTGTAATCGCTCTTGCGCCGAGGCTTGGCAAGTCCTTCCTGCTTGATTTTTATCATTTTTTTAGTGCGGGGTCAGGATGCGGTAGCCGTTAGAGCAGATTACCTTTGACTTTTTATGAAAGTCAAAGGTGGCATTCAGGCGAAAAACGCGGTTTTCGCCTGAATGCACGCCGCGTTGCGGCGGCTGCCGCTTTCGCGTCAGCAGAGCATTTTCAAAGTGAAAATGCTCTAGCAAGCTTTGCCTGCTTGCGCCAGCCGTTGGCGAGTCTGCGAGCCTTGCGGTAGCCGTTAGCGGCTCCGCCGCTTACGGATAGCGACAGCGATTTCTTTGTGTCGCATGTCAAGTAACTAATTGCTGTCTTCATCCGTAAGCCGCTGAAGCGGCAACGGCTGAAGCACGGATGGCGACAGCGGTTGCGTTGGCTGGCTGCCGCAGTAACCCGTTGCAGTCTTCATCCGTAGCTTCCTTCGTCGCAACGGCTGGAGCAAAGAGCAGGGCCAGAGCGTCAATGACTTTGCGCGGCTTGAATGAATCCGTCATTGCTCTACACCTCTGGGGTTTACCGGCCACGGCGTTGCCTCTCCGCCGCCATCCCAGGGCGCGCCGGCTTGCGCGGGCAGGTCGCGCAGGGCCTGACGCCAGGCCATAACTGAGGAACGAGTTATGTCATCCAAAGGATAGTCGGGCATAATCAGATAATCCGCAGCGGACAGGCGGCGGTCACGCT
>NZ_JAAKEH010000070.1:0-9164 GCF_011039095.1 Desulfovibrio sp. ZJ200
GTTTGCGCTTGTGGGCGGCGCCGGGCCGGATCTGCGGGACTTTTTTGCGAGGGCATGGGGGAAACTGCGCGACGCCGGGCGC
The DNA here is from genome assembly GCF_011039095.1 of Desulfovibrio sp. ZJ200. Taxonomy (NCBI): domain Bacteria; kingdom Pseudomonadati; phylum Thermodesulfobacteriota; class Desulfovibrionia; order Desulfovibrionales; family Desulfovibrionaceae; genus Desulfovibrio; species Desulfovibrio sp. ZJ200. The sequence continues at coordinate 83 of NZ_JAAKEH010000070.1, forward strand.
GGCCAAAACGCTCTGCCGCAGAAGAGAACCGCCCTGTAACTGTGGCCGCGCGTTACCAGATCCGGGCCCGGCCTGACACTTGCCAATCGGGCAGGAAGGGTTTATCTGAAAAGGGAACCCCGGTTCCTGCTGTCACAGAAACCGGGGTGGGCACGGCGCATAGCGCCTGGTTACACGGTCACCTGACGAAGACCAGCTTTAGGCCCCGTATCAGTTCGCTCCTGATACGGGGTCAACTTCTATCTGGCGTCAGAAGCCAGCAGCATAACCAGTATCAGCGCGAGGATCGCGGCAAAAACCAGCTTTCGCATGGTGATACCCTCCTTTGCTGCCAGCGCCGTGCCCAGGCGTTAGAGTTCAGAAGAGTGACCGTGCCCGTTCCGTATATGCCGATTCTCCCCGCCCGACAATGTTTTCTGCGGGCGTGCCGCGCCTGCCCGGAGCGGTTTGCGCTTGTGGGCGGCGCCGGGCCGGAGCTGCGGGACTTTTTTGCGAGGGCATGGGGGAAACTGCGCGACGCCGGGCGCGGCCAAAACGCTCTGCCGCAGAAGAGAACCGCCCTGTAACTGTGGCCGCGCGCTACCTGATCCGGGCCCGGCCCTGACACTTGCCAATCGGGCAGGAAGGGTTTATCTGAAAAGGGAACCCCGGCTCCTGCGTCAACAGAAACCGGGGCTGGCACGGCGCGGTTTGCGCCCCCGTGCACGGCTACCGAACCAGCAAACCGCTTTTCGGCCCCGTATCAGTGCTCGCTGATACGGGGCCAGCCTCGTTTAAGGCCGACTGTCGCCCCGCAGCAGCAGGGCGAGGAGTACCAGCAACACCAGGACGACAAAGCGTCTCATGCGGCACCCCCTTTGACGGTTTGCGCCGTGCCGGGCGCAGATCAGGAAGGGGGTAGCCGTGCCCGTTCCGTATATGCCGATTCTCCCCGCCCGGCAATGTTTTCTGCGGGCGTGCCGCGCCTGCCCGGAGCGGTTTGCGCTTGTGGGCGGCGCCGGGCCGGATCTGCGGGACTTTTTTGCGAGGGCATGGGGGAAACTGCGCGACGCCGGGCGCGGCCAAAACGCTCTGCCGCAGAAGAGAACCGCCCTGTAACTGTGGCCGCGCGTTACCTGATCCGGGCCCGGCCCTGACACTTGCCAATCGGGCAGGAAGGGTTTATCTGAAAAGGGAACCCCGGCTCCTGCGCGAACAGGAACCGGGGTGGGCACGGCGCATAGCGCCATGCACGGCCACCTGCAACAGGCCAAGTCTTCGACCCCGTATCTGATTGCGCAGATACGGGGTCAACTTCTATCTGGCGTCAGAAGCCAGCAGCATAACCAGTATCAGCGCGATGATCGCGGCAAAAACCAGCTTTCGCATGGTGATACCCTCCTTTGCTGCCAGCGCCGTGCCCAGGCGTTAGAGTTCAGAAGAGTGACCGTGCCCGTTCCTTATATGCGGATTTCCCGTACCCCACAATGTCTTTTCAGGCCGGCGCGCGCCTGCCCGGAACTGTTTGCGCTTGTGGGCGGCGCTGGGCGCGGCCAAAACGCTCTGCCGCAGAAGAAAACCGCCCTGTAACTGTGGCCGCGCGCTACCTGATCCGGGCCCGGCCCTGACACTTGCCAATCGGGCAGGAAGGGTTTATCTGAAAAGGGAACCCCGGCTCCTGGGTCAACAGAAACCGGGGCTGGCACGGCGCGGTTTGCGCCCCCGTGCACGGCTACCAGTGTGACAAGCCTTTTCGACCCCGACCCACCGCTGATGGGCCGGGGTCAACTGCTATCTGGCGGCGGACGCCAGCAGCAGGACAAGGGCCACAGCGACAAGCAGGACGAAAATACGCCTCCGCATGGCGGCACCCTCCTTTCTCCGTTTGCGCCGTGCCGACGCTCAGGCCAGAGGGTAGCCGTGCCCGTTCCTTATATGCAGATTTCCCGTACCCCACAACGTCTTTTCAGGCCGGCGCGCGCCTGCCCGGAGCGGTTTGCGCTTGTGGGCGGCGCCGGGCCGGATCTGCGGGACTTTTTTGCGGGGGCATGGGGGAAACTGCGCGGCGGCTCTGCGCCCTTGCCCCGGGCCTGACAGTAAAATGTCCTCCCGTGTTGCGGGAGGACATTTTTTTATCAGCTCCGGGGCAAGGTTTGCTCAGGCCGCGGAATAATTTTGCGCAGCAATTCTCGCAGGCTCGCCTTTTTTCTGCTGTTCCTCCAGTCGCGCCACCCGCGCGTTGAGGGCGCTGTTTTCTTTCCAGAGGCGGCGGTTTTCCGCATTCAGTTCGCGCCGTTCCTCTTCCAGCTTTTCCAGCTTTTCTTCCAGCTTCAGGCAGCGCGCGCAGTAGGGCGCGCTCTTCTGCGTTTCCGGCGGCTCTGCCGGCGGCGCTGCCGGCGCTGCTGCCGGCGGCTCCGCTTCCTGCTTTTGGGGCGCGGCGGGTGCGGCGGGGGCGCGCAGCGGCCCGCGCCCGGAAAGCAGCCATTCGACTGAAAAACCGGTCTTTTGACAGATTTTCAAAGCCACATCCGTATTGGGCAGATTTTCGTCCCGCTCATAGCCGCCCAGTGAGCCTTTGCTGACGCCGATCAGGGCCGCGAAAACCCCTTGCGAGGTTTTCCCGCGCGCCAGGCGGATGCGGGCTCCCAGCGTGTCCGTCTCCATAGAATAAATTTCCATCGCCCGGAAATTTATCCTATCTGGCTGAAATTTTGGATTAAAGAACAGAATTTCAGAACAATGAATAGGATAAATTTTACTTTAGGGTCAATATTTCAGTTGTGCTGACCGAAATATTGATCTAATCATAAAGCGCGGGCGGTAAAGGTTTCCGATTCGCAATCCGACTTTACCCGTCCCGCACGCGGAAAGCAATGTTGTTTCCTTCCGTCCGGTCCGGGCCTTTTGCGCAGGGCCACCGGCGGAGGGACCAAAGCGTTTTGCTCCTGAAAGGGGCGCAACGCCCTGGCAGGAGCCATGCCAGCCGCAGAGGCGCGGGCGAAATGCGCTTTCGCCGTGAAGCGCCGGAGCGGGCGTTTCAAAAGCCCGCGAGGAGGTGCAGGGAGGCCATACGCTGACGCATTCCAGCCCGGAGCATTGCTGCTGGTTCTCCGGGATGGGGTTTTTTTCTTTGGTTCGTTTCATGGCGAAGGCTGATTGCAGGCGCGCCGCAGGCGCGCGGTCTTGCCATGCGGGCTTGCTCCGGGCGCTGACGGGCCGCGCCGGAGGATTGAGAGAGGTTTAGGAAGGTCAACAATTACAAGGAAGGTCTAATCATGCAACTGACACAAGGCGCATTGGGATTTTTGATCAAACGCTACAGCGCGGTGCTCAAAAAATGCCGCATGCTGAACCTGCTTGGCAGCCTGGCGCTGGCCGGCGCATTGACCGCGGGCGCAGCTGGCCTGGCCGTGGCGGCGGAGCCGCAGGCGCCCTGGAATGAGGCTGGGACCGTAACCCTGGGCACCGGCACCGAGGTTACTAAGGGGGGCTTCGGTCCCATCGACCCGAACGACGAAGGAAAATACGGGAAAAACGTCAACACCACCACCCTCGAAATCAACACCGGGGGGACGCTGAAGCTGATAGGCGGCAAGCGGGTCGTGCATTACCACTACACCCCCGCCGCAAACCCGGATAACGTCACGGGTATGGCTGTGACAATGAGCGGCGGCACTCTGGAGATCAAGACCGACTCTGTCCCCGCCAGCGATACCGGCGGCAATGAGGGCACATTTACCTTTTCCAGCCTGGATGTCAATAGCTTCAACCTTTCCGGCGGCAATGTGACGCTGGAGGGCAAGGCTGACAACCCCTGGGAGAAGGCCGCCTACGTCGGCGCCTACAATGGTATGAACATCACCGGCGGCACTGTCACCATGGGCCAAAACAGCGAGCTCTTCGCCGGAAATCACCTCAAGATTGAGGGCGGCGAGATCACCATGAAGGGCGCGCTCACCGGGAGTAACACCGATCCGAGCGGGAACATCGGTTTCGGCAACAACGCGGCTCATATCATGTTCTCCGGGGGGGAGAACACCATCAGCGGCGGGACCATCACTGTGGGCGATGACACTGGCGTTGTTGACGTCGGCGTGATGAGCGCCCCGACGCTGAACATGACCGGCGGCAAACTCGAGGTGAAGACGAATGCCAAGCTGCTGCTCCAGCCGAGCGAGGGCAGCAAAGGCCAAACTGTCGTGTATACAGACGATAGCGAAAGCGGCAAGACCGGCGTTTTCAACCTTTCCGGCAATGCTGCCGTGACCGTGGCGGAGAATGGCACGTTCCTCGCTCCCTATACCCGGATCAACCAGGCCGGCGACGCTACGGTGACCGTCAACGGCGCGCTCTGGACGCAAAAGAGCAACTATCAGGGCGATATGCCCCGTAGCAGCTACACCCTTTCCGGCGGCACGCTTAAGATCGAGGGCGACGCCTCCACCAACGCCAACGGCGGCGTGAGCAACGGCACCCTGCAGACGGGCATGCTGAAAATCAGCGGCGGCAATGTTATAATCAGGGGGACTCAAGGGGAAACCGAGACTCGCTGGGATTACGGCCCCTATTTGAGCGCCACGCACGGCGCAGATATTTCCGGCGGCACAGTGACTCTGGAAGGCCCCGTCCATATTGTTGCCGGAGCTAAAACTGGCGAAAACAGCCAGTTGAACCTTTCTGGCGACGCCCAGATCCTCATGAAAGGCAATATGCCACTGATCCGTGCCTCGAACGGGAGAGTGTCCCTGAATATCAAGGACAACGCCGGCATTACGGTCGGCACGGTCGGCACGGGCGGCACGGCCGCGACCGGCTACATCCTGTCCCGCATGACCAATATGAGCGGCGGCGCGATCACCGTGAACGACGGGAGCACGCTGACCGTGGCCGGGGGGGCGCTGACACCAAATAGCGATGATGTTGATGGCGTAGATATTAAAGGAAATAACGGTGAGACATGGAATGTGGCCGAAGGTATCGCGGAGATGTCGAAGACTGAGGATCAAGGCGGCACCTTCAACCTTTCCGGCGGCAAGATTGATGTGAAGAGCGGCGGCAATCTGGATTTCGCCACGGGCGAGGTGAACGTGATCCAGACCGGCGGCGAGATCAAGTATGCCGGCACCGCCAACAAACTGGCCTTCCACGGCCTGACCGTGGCCGGCGGCACGCGGACGGGCATGGACAATCTGACCGTGGAGGCGGAAGAGACTGTCTTCGCCTCCCGCGCTAACGGCGTGAGCGCCTCCACCCTGACCGTGGGCACCAGCGACAAGGCCGGCGACCTGACGCTGACCACGCTGACCCAGATCGGCGGCACGGTGAACGTGAACAACGGCACGCTGAGCGTGGGCACGCTGGACCAAGATAGCGGCAAGATCACGGTCGGCGGCGCGGGCGCTGTCAGCACGTTGACGGTGACCGGCACAGATGCCGGAACGTCGTTGCAGACCCAAGACTATGCTGGAGACAAAACCGTAAGCGGCACGACCGCAGGCATTCTGGTCGCCAATCAGGGAACGCTGGAAGCTGCCGGGTCGATTCTGCTCAAAGACGGTTTCGTCATTCAGGATGGCGTGGGAAAGATTGAGGTCGCGGCTGGCGGCACCCTGAAAATAAACGGCCTGGATTCGATCGACAAGAATGATCTGAACTCAATCAAAACTGCTCTCTTTAGCACGGTTGACAGTAAAGGTCTGCTGAATCTGGGCGACACGGAAATCACGAATCTGGTGAATGACGGCAAGGTTAGCTTTACTGATGCAACCGGAGCCGCCGCTGGCGTCGAAACCACTGAAACCCTGGGGGCTACCGTTACCGGCGCGAACGCTGACACCTCTCTGACGGGCGGCTACAAGAATGTCGAGTCGGGCGAGGACGGGATCAAGACCGAGTCCGGCACCCTGCAACTGGCCGGTGATACAGAGGGCGGCAATCTTGTAGCGAATGGCAGCGACGCTGCGCCCGTCTCTGTGGGTGACGGTACTGCCGCGAAGGACGCGACCCTTACGCTCGGCGTCACTGACGCCAACAACAAGGGCACGGTGGGCGAGGTGTCCTTGAAAACCAACGGTGCCGGCACAGCCACGCTCAACGCCGTGGGCGACGGCAGCGCTGAATTCACCACCGGCGCGATCACTACTACCACTGCTAACACGGGCGATGTCAACGCTTCCGGCGCAAGCCTGACCAGCGCCCAAATCGGCAACGGCACTGCGGCAGTGGGCACGGTCCATGCCTCCAACAGCGGCACTGTGGCCTCCAATGCCAGCATCGACGCTGTCAACCTGAGCGCCGACAATGGCAGTGTGAGCGCCGAGACTGCCATCACCGCTCCCACTCTGAGCGCCGACAATGGCGGCAGCGTGACCTCCGGGGCTGGCATCACCGCCAATACCGCCCTGAGCGCGGACAACGGCGGCAGCGTGAGCGCCACGGGCGACATCAGCGCTACTGGCACCCTGACCGCCAACAACACCGGCAGCGTGAGTTCCACCTCGGGAGCTATCACCGCCGGCGCCCTGACCGCCAATGGCGGCGAGGTTACGGCAAAAAATGACATCACTGTTACCGGCGCGACCAGCCTGAACAACGGCACAATCCAGTCCACCGACGGCGACGTGTCCCTGAATAACGTCACCGGCAACGTCAGCGGCAACATTGTCGCCGATAAGGGCGCGATCAGCACGACGTCCGGCCAGGACCTCGCCGCGGCCGAGGGCCAGACACTGAACCTGGCGGCCGGCACGAACATCAACGTCGGCACTGGCAACATCGCCGCCACCAACGTCAGCGCGGGTGAGACCATCACCGCCGCCAACGTCTCCGCCAACAGCGTGCAGGCCCAAACCCTGAACGCCGCCGCCGGCGCGGTGGCCGTGACGGGCGGCGATCCGGCGACCACCGCGCCCAGCGAGGTGGGCACCCTGAACGCAGCAACGGTCACCCTCACCAACGGCGCTGACCTGACCGCCGGCACGCTGACCATGACCGCACCCGCCGACGGCAGCCCCGCCAGCAGCCTGACCGTGGGCAGCGCGGACGACACCAGGGGCACAACGCTGGTGGTGAATACCTTGAACCTCAACGGCAATGCGCTGCTTATTGACCCGGACTGGGGCGCGCCGTCCACCAACGTGGCCGTGGAGAACTTTAGCATTCAAAACATCAACGGGAATGATGTAAGCGTCATCAACGGCAACGTGGGCGTGGGCCAGAACTCCATGGCCGCCTTCGGCACCAGGGATAAAAACTGGCTGCTCGGGCATGTCAATGCCGTCGGCGGCCTGGACGAACACGGCGTGACTTCCGCTCTGGGCATCTTCGAGCCCCAGGTGCTGGACGCCGCTCATGGCATCACGGTGGACGGGCTACAGACCACCGCCGGCGGATTCACCATCGCCCCCGCCGAGATCCACTTCAACGCCGACTCCCTGCTGGTGGTCAGAGCCGAGGCGGCTCTTGATCCGGCCGGCGCTTTGTCCGCCACAGGAGACACAACAGCCACCATCGCCAACAACGCGAAACTGCGCATTGCGGGCGCGGAAGTGGGCGAACGCTACACGGTGCTCGGCACTCACATCGACGTCGCGGCGACAGATCCTGAAGCCTGGAGCGGCGAAAACTTCAGCACGGACTCCCCGATGGTGGCGACCGGCGTGTTTGACCATGAGACCGGCACTGTCACAACCACGCTCAACTCGGCCCGCAATGCCTTCCCCTCGCTGGATTCCGAGCTGGCAAAGGTGGTGGATTCCGGCTACCTGAATCATGAGATCGGGACCGCCGACAGGTATGTGAATGCCTCTGAAAAGGGCGTCCGCTTCCTCTCCCGCGCCACCAGCCGCGACTATCTCGGCAATGACGCCGAGCAGGCTGCCGTGACCATGGAAAGCGCGGCGCGCATGGCTCTGATCGGCGCGGTGCCGCAAATGACCCTGGCGGCCAACAACGCGGCGGGCAATGCCGTGACCCAGCGCACCAGCCTGGCCCAGCCCGGCGGCACCGCCCTCCAGAGCATGGCCTCGGACGGCTCCGTGTCCGGCGCTTCCGCGACCGAAGTCGCCAGGAGCGGCTTTGCCCTCTGGATCATGCCTCTGTACCAGAGCGCCAACGGCTGGGGCCTGGAAGGCGGCAACTTCAATATGGACTACAGCGGCGGCCTGGGCGGCGTGGCCATTGGTGCGGATTACACCTTTGAAAACGCCATCCGCGCGGGCATCACCTTCAACATCGGCGGCGGCTATGCCACGGGCTCCGGTGATTTCAACGAAACCACCAATGACATGAGCTTCTGGGGCATCGGCGCGTATGCCGGCTGGACAAAGAACAACTTCGGCCTCACCGCCGACGTGAACTACACCTCCACCTATAACAAGCTGGAACAGGATCTGCCCGCGGCCATGCAGATGGACAGCCTCAAGAGCGACGTGACGGCCTGGGCCATCAGCGCGGGCCTGCGCGGCGAGTACAAGTTTGAAACCAGCGTGCTGGACATCACCCCCCATGTGGGCGTCCGCTACACGAGCCTGAATACCGACGAATACGACGTGAAGTCCGGCGGCACAGTGCTCAGCGGCGACGGCATCAGCCAGAGCATCTGGACCTTCCCCGTGGGCGTGGCCTTCTCCAGGCAGATCGAGACCGGCAACGGCTGGCACTTCAAGCCCAGCCTGGATCTGGCCGTGATCCCGGCTGCCGGGGACATTGAGGCCCGCGGCGACGTGCGCTTCACCGGCGTGACCGGCACGGCGGAACTGGAAACCCAGACCATGGACTACATCTCTTACATGGGCCAGGCCGGTCTGGAATTCGGCAATGACAACGTGAGCTTTGGCGTCAACTACAACCTGCAAACCGGCGTCCACAGCACGTCGCACGGCGTGTTTGGCACCTTCCGCTACGAGTTCTAGCGCCCTTCCCGCTTCTGGTATCGTGCAACGCCCCGCGTTGCGCGGTACCGGACAGCGCAAAGCGCAAGAACGCGTGCAGCCCATGACCCGACCCCCCCGGGCCGGAAAATGTGATCCCGTCTGCCTCAGCCGGGCGGCTCCTCTCCTTGCGGAGCCGCCCGCCCGGACATCCGGGAGGCATGGGCTTCCCG
>NZ_JAAKEH010000071.1:0-9127 GCF_011039095.1 Desulfovibrio sp. ZJ200
GACCAGCTTCGCGAGTGCAACGCCAACGGCCAGCGCCGGCCAAGCTGGCAGCAGAACTGCCGGGCCGTGGTCAAATCCGCCTGTCTGTACGGCATGGGCGTGCTCAAGGGGCCGCTGGTGGAGCGCGTGGAAACACGGCGCTTTGCGCCGGCCAGGGACGAAAACGGCCACACGGTCTGGCGGGAACAGGTCTTTTCCACAGATCTGCGGCCGTATCACGAGGCCGTGAGCGTATGGGACATCTTTCCCGATCCCGGCGCCCGCCTGCCCGCCGAACTGCGCTTTGTCTGGCAACTGCACATGATGACGGACAAGGATTTGCTGGAGCTGTCCAATTTCCCCGGTTTCAACGGCGCGAGCATCCGGCGCTACATCAACGAGCACCCGGACGGCGACGCGCAACTGAGTTCGTGGGAGAGCCAGGTCCGCGATCTCAACGAGGACAACGCCACAGGCGGAGCCGTGGCCCTGAAAAACCGCTACCGCGTGTACGAGCGCTGGGGCTTTCTCGCGGGCCGGGATCTGGCTACGGCCGGGGCGGAGATCAGCGAGGACAAGTACGGAGAGGTCTACTCCTCCAATGTCTGGATGCTGGGCGACGTGATCGTCAAGGCCATGGTCAATCCGCTGGAAGGCATCGACATCCCCTATTTCTTCTACCCCTACCAGCAGGATGACACTTCTTTCTGGCCCGAGGGCATTGCCTGCGCCCTGCGCGCCCCGCAGGCGGGCATCAATGCGTCCGTGCGCGCCATGCAGGACAACGCCGGGGCTTCTTCCGGCCCTGTCTATGGCATCAACATGGCCTGCCTGGCGCCCGGTGAAGACCCGCTGGAGATGCAGGCCAACCGGATTTTCCTGTTCAACAAGCACGGCATCAACCTCTCCCAGGCATTTCAGGCCGTAACGGTGCCCTCGGCCATTGAGCACAATCTGGCGCTCGCCACATTCTGGCAGAACGGAGCCGACGAGGTGTCCACGCCACGCTTCAACGCTGGTGACGGCAATGTTGCGGGGGCGGGCAAAACCGCCTCCGGATTGTCCATGCTCATGGGCGCGGCCAACATTCTGCTCAAGGATCACATCAAGGACTTTGACGACTGCATTGTGGCGCCGTTCATCCGCGCCATGTTTCGCTGGAACATGCAGTGGAATCCCCGCGAGGACATCAAGGGCGACTTTGAGGTGGTGGCCTCGGGCAGTCAGAGCATGATCGCCAAAGAGGTTCGCGCCCAGCAGGTTCCGGCCCTGATTTCCTACATGGGCATTCCGGCCTTCGCGCCGTTCATCCGCGCGGAAAAACTGCTCGAAGTGGCCCTGGAGCAGACCGACCTGCCGGCGGAGCGCATTTTGCGCAGCGAGGAAGAGGCCAGGCAGTACGAGGAGCAGCAGATGCGGGCGCAGGCTCAGGCCCAGGCGCAAGCCCATACTGAAGCCCTGATGGAACAGTTGCAGCGCCAAGGCATGACGCCGGAGCAGATACAACGGCAGATGGTGCTCTTGCTGGCCCAGCTCGCGCAGGCCGCCGATGGCGGACAGCCGGGAGCTCCGTCTCTGCCGCCGGGTGAGCCTCAGCCGGGCGGCGCGCCCCGGCAAGGAGTTGGGGCATGAACGCGGATAGTCGCGCCCGCAGGGCGGATGCCGTGCGCGCCCTGCAAAAAGCGCACGGCCAGGGCCTGCACACGGCCCTGATCGACCTGCTGGAAGCCGAGATAGCCGAGGCTCAGGAGGAGATGGAATCGGCGGATCAGAACATCACCATCTGGCGGGCGCAGGGCCGGGCCGCTGGGGCCCGGAGCCTGCTTGCCGCCATAACCCCGCGCAACGCGGGATAGGTGGAATCATGAGTCAGTTGCAGGAAGAGACGGCGGCCCGGCCCGAAATGCCGACCGGGGAACAGGCTGAAGCCCAGTTTGATGAAGGTTTCGAGCTGGGCGGGGAAGACGAAGGACGGGATACGGCCCCTGCGAAAGAGCCGGAGCAGCCCGGCGGTGAACAGGCCCGGCCGGAGGAACAGCCGCGGGCGGATACGCCGCAGACGCCTCCCGTCATGCCGCAGACGAGCCCGGAGCAGCTTCACGACTATGAACTGAAATCCGATCCTCCGTCCGCGCCTCAAGCGGCGCCGGAACCCGCCCCGGTAAAGACGGTGGAGACGCCGGCAGAAATCGCGGACGAGCTGGAAACGCTGAAAACCCTGAACCCGGCCGCCGCGGCTCTGGCCCTGGAGGATACGCCGGAGGGCGCCAGTGTCCGCGCCCGGCTTGAACAGTACGGGCCGGAGCTGGCCCAGGACCGGGCGGAGCAGGTGTTGTACCGACGCCAACAGGCCCAGGCCCGGCGTGAAGCGGAAGCGGCCCGTTACGAGCAGGCGCGGGAAGCGCACAATGCGGCGTTCAAAGCCATGTTCGAGCGGGACCATCCCGAGTACGCCGCCATGCTGGCCGACCCCGACCGCAGGGCCGAGGCCGTCAGGTATCAGCAGGACGTGTTGGACTGGATCGGGGCCAAGCCGTATGCGGAGGCCGCCAGGCTTATGGAAGTGGCCAGATACGGACGCGACCCGGCTGAGGTGTCCGCCCTGTTGGCTCAATATAAACGCGAGCGTGGTGGAAAGCCCAAACAGCCCGACCCCACCGGCGCGCTCGCCGTACCGGGACGAGGCGCGCCTGTCGCGCCCGCCGGCGTTGGAGACAAGGACGATTTCGACGCCGGGTGGAACGCACACCCGTAATATGTCCAAATGAGGTTTCAGCCCATGCCTATGACAAGCACAGGTAACATCTCGCCCAGAACCGCGGGATACTTTTCCAGGGAACTGCTTGAGCGCGCGCAGCCGTTGCTGGTTGTCTCGCGGCTTGGCCAGGCCAAGCCCCTGCCCAAAAACATGGGCAAGGTCATGAAGTTCCGCGGGTATCTGCATCTGCCCAATCAGCCCAAGCCGCTGACCGAAGGCGTGACGCCCGCCGCGTCCCAGCCCACCTTCCGCGACATTGAGGCGAGTATTACGCAGTACGGCGATTATGTGGAACTGACGGACGTGCTGACCGACACCCATGAAGATCCGCTCATTGCCGAGTTTTCGGACATTCTGGGCGAGCAGGCCGCGATCATGCTGGAGCGGGTGACCATCGGCACGCTGCTGGCCGGGACCAACGTCCATTTCGCGGGCGAAACCGGCGGCGTTATCGCCACCAGCCGCGCGGGGGTGAACCAGCCCCTGACCCTGGCCCTGCAACGGCGCGTCATGCGCGGGCTCAAACGCCAGATGTCCAAGCCCATCACCAGCGTGGTCAACGCCTCGCCCAACTTCGGCACCTCGCCCATCCCGCCGTCGTACATCGCCGTGTGCCATACCGACTGCGAAGCGGATATCCGGGAGATGCCCGGCTTTGTCCCGGTGGAAAAATACGGCAGCTACAAGCCCATGGACGGGGAAATCGGCAGCGTCGAGGGCGTGCGCTACCTCAGCACCACGGTGCTGGAGCCGTGGCTGGACGCCGGAGCCGCGCCCGCGGCCGGAAAGCCCGTGGAATCCAATGACGGCGCGTGCGCGGACGTGTACCCGATTTTGTATCTCGGAAAAAATGCGTTCGGCACCATTCCCTTTGCGCGCGGCAAAAACGGCGCGTCGCCCATCACCCCCACAGTGCTCAACCCCAACACGCCGCGCGGCGGCGACCCGTTGGGGCAGCGCGGCACCATCGGCTGGAAGGCGTATCACGGCGCCATCATTTTGTACGACTTCTACATGGCGCGCGCTGAAGTGGCCGTGTCCAGGGTCTAAAGGAGATACGACATGGCTGATCCCAAACAAGCGGCGCAGACCGCCAATCCGGCCGAAAGTGCGGACGCGCTCAAAGCCGAAGTGGAACGGCTGAAAGCCGAGGCCCATGCCGCCAAAGAGGAAGCCGAGGCGGCCAGGACTCTGGCCCGCGCCGCCAGAGAGGAAAAAGAGGCGGCCGAAGCGAAGCTCAAAGAGCAGTCGGACGCCCTTGATGCGGAAGTCTCGCGACAGGAGGAGGCCATCCAGCGCCAGCTCCGCTCGCAGCGCAAGGTGCGGATCATCATTGCCAGCGGCAAAGACCCGCAGGATTGCTGCCCGGTGCCCGTGGCCGTGAACGGACGGGAATACCTGATCGTGCGGGACAAGGAAGTGGACGTGCCGCAGGGCGTGCTCGACGTGCTCGATCTGGCTGTGGAGCAGGTGGCGGAGGCGGTGGATGAAGCCGGCCAGAACAGGACTGTCTTTCGTCCGGCGCAGCGTTTTTCGTACCGCGTGCTCGGCCATATCGACCCGGCCACGGGCGAACTGGCGAGAATGTGATGCGCGCCGCCGAAGTGCTGCGCCTGGTGTCCGGGGCCTTGCAGGATCTGGAGCCCGGCCTTGAAAGCCGCTGGCCATGGGAAGGCGGAGACGACGGGCGCATCGGCCTGCTCGACTTCCTGAACGCGGCCTTGCGGGCCGTCTCCATGCAGCGACCGGATGTCACGGCAATCACCGAGCCTGTCCGGCTGGAACCGGGGATGCGGCAACGCCTGCCGCGGCGTCGGCTGCACGAGGCCAGCCGCGACGCGACCATGTTGATCGAGCTGACGCGGAATCTGGGGCGGGACGGCGAAACGCCCGGCCCGGCCATTGTGTCGGCATCCCCGGCCGTATTGCTGGCCTGGGCCGACCCCGGCCGGACGGGCGAGGTGGTGGAAAACTACGCCTGCGACCGCATGACCAACAAGGATGTCTACTACGTCTATCCCGGCGTGCCGGGGAACGTGGATGTCTGGGTGGAAGCGACGTACAGCGCGCCGCCCGCCGTCATCGTCAGCCCGGATCAGGAGATGGGCCTGCCCGACGACTACGCGGAAGCCCTGAAACATCATGTGCTTGCGGGCATTCTTTCCGGCGACAACGAGAGCAGCAACGCCGGCAAGGCAGCCTACCACATGCAGATGTACGGCTCGCTGCTCGGCATCAAGACCCAGGTGGACGGCGCATGGCCCAAGGCCAAAAGCTCTGCCGTTCCCGGAGGCGGCGCATGACCTTCGCTACGCGCATGGAGCCCATGGACGGGCTTTTGCCCCGTATTCTGCCGCAGGTGCTGCCCTGTCCCCGCAGCATGGCCCTTGACGCCGTGCAGATGGTGGCGGGCGATTTCTGCAAGGAGACGGGCGTCTGGAGCATGGTGCTGGCGGAAAGCGTCCCGGCCGGGGAATGCCGGATTACGGTGCCCATGCCCCGTGACGCCGTGCTGGTTGACGTGCTGGGACTGTATCTGGACGGACGGCTCCTTGACCGGTCGGACTATGTCCCGTCGTCCTATGACATTGTGTTGCGCTTCACGCCGCAGAGTGACGCCGTGGCCACCATTGAGGCGACTGCGCGCCCGGCCAGAACGGCAAGCGCGCTCCCGGCGGAGATCATGGAGGCGTGGGGCGACGTGATTGCCCACGGGGCCCTGGCCCGGCTCAAGAGCATGAGCGGCGCTCGGATAGAGTGGACAGACGCCCAGGGCGCGGCCCTGCACAACGACCTGTACAACGAGGGATGCGCCGACGCCCGCACGCGGATGTTCCGCAATCGGCATGGCGGCGGAACCCTGTACGTCAATTCGGGGGATTGAGAGGACAGCATGGATATACCCTTGGTCAATGTCACGGCGCAGATACGCGACCAGCAGGGCCGCCCCGTTCACCGGGCGCAGATTGTGATGCGCCTGACCACTGTGGAACGGTACTGCGGCCTGATCGTGCCCCGCGAAGCGCGCGCCGAAACCGACCCGCAGGGCCGCGCCGTGCTCAAGGTCTGGCCCAATGAGCTGGGTACGGAATCCAGCGAGTACATGGTGACGGTAACCTTCCCCGAAGCCTGCCAGGTCAGCGGCGGGAAACATCCGAGCCACCTGCCGCCCCTGCGCAGTCTGCGCTACCACGCCACGGTGCCCAACGCCCACTGCAACCTGCACGATATTGCCGAGTTGCCGCCCTACGAACAGCGTGGCGCGGGGCAGATCATCACCTCCGAGGTGGCCGCCTACGCGGCGGAAGCCGGGAGATACGCGGCGGCGGCCGAGAGCACCAGAGACGCCGTGTCGGCCGTGGAAAGCGGCCTGAACGCCCTCGCGGATCAGGCGGAGGCCGCAAAGACGGCGGCGCAGGAGTCCGCCCGGCAGGCCCAGGGGCACGAGCTGCGCGCCCGGGAAATGGTGGACGGCGTTGCCGACACCGTCGGCGCCTTCGAGCACACGGTGGTGGAGCGGACGGAGCAGACCGCGGCCCGGCTGACGGCCGACGCCACGGCCTGCATTACGCAATATAAGGCGGATGCCTTGCAGGCCCTTGAAATCAGGTCTGGTGATGTTCTGAGCGAAATTTCCCAAACGGCTTCCGACGCTCAGGTCACTACGGTGAACGCCGTGGCCGAGGCGGGGGCACATGCCGTTGGGGAGATTGACGGCGCGCGAAACAGCGCCCTTGCGGCCTTGCGTGAGGAAGCGGCGCTCTTTGGTGAGGACTTTGAAAACCTGACCGAACGGGCCCTGGACGCCGCGAAGCGCGCGGGCTGCTCCTCCGCATCGACGCAGAATTCCGCCACCAGGGCGTGCCAGTGCGCGGAGCGGGCCGAGAATGCCGCGCAAGGGCTGGAACGTCACCGCGACGAAGCCCTGGACGCGGCCCGGCGCGCGGAAAGCGCGCAAAGCTGTGTCGAATCGGCCGGGCAACGGGCGGCAGCCGCGGCGGATATGGCCCGACAGAATGCGGACTACGCGGCAGGCAGCGCCAAGGCCGCGCAGGAAGCTGCCAAAGCCGTGGAAGCCGGCGTTGATCTCGCCAGGCAGAGCGCGGACATGGCCGTGGCCGCCCAACAGGCCACTGCTCAGGACAAGGCGTATGTGCAAGGCGTGGCTGACGATGCGGAGCGAGCCGTGCATGACGTGGCCGTGGACATGCTCACGCCGCAGGTCATTACCCAGGCCGTGGACCGCGCCACGGCTGAAGCCGAAGCCCATGCGCAGGCCGCTGCCCACAGCGCGGAGCAATCCGCCGCGTCCGCCACGGAAGCCGCCCGGCAGGCCAACCTGGCGACAGAGCGGGCGGATCGCGCGCAAGCCGCGCAAAGTCAAGCCGAAGATGCCGCGCAGCGCGCGGAAACGGCCGCCGACAGCGCCGCGGAGAAAGCCGAAGCCCTTATAACCCGTATGGCCGAGGGCATGTTTGCCAGTTGGACGCTGGTGCAGGGGGTAAATGAAGGAGGCCTGCTCCCTTTGCCTGAAGGCTGCGGGTATTATCCCGGCCATCATGCCGTGCGCCTGTCGTGGGACGGCCTTGCCTGCCATCAGAACCGGCAATGGGAAGAAGCGGGCGAAAAGGGGGCGCTGTCCCATGCCGTGCGTCTGCTGTTTGCCGCTCCGGCGGATTCCGATTTTGAAGTGAACATTGCCGCTCACGCTGATGTTCCTGAAGCGGGCGCCGGAGCAAGCATTCTGGAGGAACGCCTCACGCGGATGGAAAACACTATTTCCGACTTGAGCAACAGAGCCGTGAGTTACGCGGAACTGCCTCAAGCGTAATCCTCAACCTGTTGGAGGAAAAAGATCATGTCCCAGATCAGCAAAGTCGTTCTGAAGGATGTTGACGGCAATGTCCTGCATCCCCAGACGGACGCGGGCATTGTGAGCGTCAATGACGCTGCGGGCTCTCCCAGCAATGTGCAAAGCGAGATTCAGGCCCTGCGCGAAAAGCAGAGCGAAATGGCCAACATCGACTTCTTTGTGAACAAGGGCGACGTGAACAGCGACGCGGATCTGCCTGCGCAGGACTACAAGAACGGCTGGGCCTACTATGTGGCCACTGCCGGCGTGTACAAGGGGCAGACGTGCGAAGTGGGCGACACCATTGTCTGCAAGGCAGATTTCTCCGGCACGGCCAATGATGAAGACTGGTACGTCATTCAGGCCAACGCCAGACGCCCGGTGGAAGGCGTGGCCGCCTCCACCGCCAGGAACCTGATCATCTTTGCCGACGCCAGCGGCAAGCAGGCTGAAGACAGCGGCATTTCCATCGAAGCCGTGACCAAAAAAGCTTCCATCGTCATCGAACATGGAGCGGCCATCCCCAGGGATGATCTGCGCGACGACGCCATCGTCTTTGAAAAACTGGCCTGATTCAGAACGAGGGAATCCGCATGGGATACAGAGTAAAAAACGTGAACGGCGACATTCTCGGCATCCTGCCGATTCCCTCGCGCATGTTGGGCAGGCGGCTGAGGCGTTTTCCGCGGCCGGGAGCCGGACGGACGCTGTTCCGGCAGGCACGCCCTGGCCCGTGCCCGCATATCCGGTGGGGGCGGACAGGCTGGAAGTATTTCTCGACGGGCTGGCCTGTGTGCAAGGAACTGATCCCGCCACGGCCCAATATGCCGAAATGGGCGCCGTGGGCGAAGAATCTTCTGAAATCGTCTTTCATGACGACATCGTGCCGGATATGGACGTGCTTGTCCGGCGCAAATAGGGGAAGGGAGCATGGCATACCCGAAAATTTTGCAACGACTGTTTGAGAATTCCGGAGCCGGGCCACGGCTGCGGAAGGAAATTCTGCCGTTCGGTTCCACGCCGGGTACGGCGTGTGAAGGCAACGATGCCCGGCTCAGCAACGCCCGTGTCCCCGAAATGCATAAAGAGACGCATCAGAGCGGCGGTGCGGATGCCCTGACGCCTGAAGACATTGGCGCGCATCCGGCGGGTGGCATGGCCTCTGCGGACAAGGCGGGCATTGCCCGGCTCTCCAGTGCCGTCGACCTGGACAGCGAAGACCGGGCCGCCACGCCCAAGGCCGTGAAAGTCACCCACGAACTTGCCGCCAGAGCTAAAGCCGATGCGGCAGCCGCACAGGCCAGAGCCGACAGTGCGCACGCCGAAGCCGGGCGCGCGGCCAGCACCACTTCCAGCGGCCGCGTGCAACTTTCCAGCGCGCTGAATTCTGACAGTGAGGCTCTGGCCGCCACGCCCAAGGCCGTGAAGGCGGTCTATAGCGAGGCTGTCAAGTCCGCAAGCCTCACGCAGGCCGGCCGCGTGAAACTCAATAATACAGTCTCCAGCACAAGCGCGGCGGAAGCCGCCACGGCCAATGC
>NZ_JAAKEH010000072.1:0-8347 GCF_011039095.1 Desulfovibrio sp. ZJ200
ATGCCTGGCTGAATGAGTACAACACGGAGCGAAGCCACCAGGGCAAGATGTGTTGCGGACGGACGCCCATGCAAACCCTGCTTGACGGCAAGGCCATCTGGAAGGAAAAGGTCGGGCAGCTCAACTAACCAGACAACGGACCCATCAAAACGGAGACTACTGTCAGATCAAGTCTGAACTACTACAGATAAATTCTTATTCCTTCTTTTTTATAAACATCATCAAGAATAAGGGACATTCCTACCGCTGCCTTTCGTAATTCCGCCCGCTAATCATCAGTTCTATCTCCATATTCATTTAAATTCTCTATTGCATTTCCAAGAACTGATGCGTATCGAACATATACCTCTGCTTCGTTTTCAAAATACTTCTTGAGCTTATTGGAGACGTTATTCGATAAAGTCTGTTCAACTCCATAAAGATATAATACTGCTTTTCCAACGTGAAGCATAGCGATTCCTTTTTAATATTCTCCTCCTTCATATGGAAATACCATATAAAAGGAGGACTTTTTATGATTTCAGACTTGTTAAAGGCCGGGTTCCCCGCTGTGTTGCTGCAAACTTTGGAGCCGCACAGGACAGAGGATGAACTCAGGAACATCCCGGGCTGGCAAATCGCCAGATGGGATTGCGTACAAGGCATCAGGGGGCTTACTCCCCAATCGTTTCTCCACGAGGACATTCAAAGTCCGATTGAAGCTGTCTCATGGCTCATGTCCGCCAAGGACACTGTGCTTGTCTGCCACGGATTGTCGGCATTTGTCGATGACCCGATGGTCAGTCAGGCCATCCTGAACGCCATCCCTGTGTATAAGGGAATTGGCTCATGTCTGGTCATCGTTTCTCCGACTCCTGCGTTACCCGCTCAGCTTCAACCGTTCTTTCACCTCGTGGAAGTCAAATTGCCAGAGGAGGAGGCGTTATACCGCCTGCAAGCCGAACTTGGCGAACCCCTCAACATTCGGCCCAACCGAAAAGCCGCAAGGCTGGCAACAGGGTTGACCGAATTTCAGGCGGAGACCGCCTATTCCCTCAGCCTTACCCAAAAGGGCTACTTCAGTTCCAAGACCGTGACGGAAGCCAAGAGCCAGATGATAAAAAAATCCGGCTTACTGGAAATCTTTCCGGCGGCGAACATCCTTGACGTGGGCGGATTGAATCCCCTCAAGGAATATGTAGCCAATCGCGCCCAGGCATACAAGCCCGATTCAAAGCTGCCCAAGCCGAAAGGAATACTCCTCGTGGGTGTTCCCGGCACGGGCAAATCCAAAACCGCCTGCGCCATAGCGGGGATGTTGCAATTCCCGCTGCTCAGGCTGGACATCGGCGCGTTGAAAAACTCGCTGGTGGGTGAATCGGAGCGCCGGATGCGCGAGTCCACAAAAATTGTGGACGCCTTCGGCAACTGCGTCCTCTTTCTGGATGAACTGGAGAAGATGTTCTCCGGCGCCAGGGGCGGACTCAAGGACTCAGGCACGACAATGGGCATGTTTTCCCATTTCCTGACCTGGGCCAATGAGCAGAAATCCGCGTTCATTGTGGGTACGGCCAACAACATCAAGGAACTGCCGCCCGAATTTCTCCGGGCAGGGCGTTTTGACGCCATCTGGTTTGTGGACTTGCCTAGGCTTATCGAGCGCAGGGAAATCATCAAAATCATGAACCGCAAGTACGGCACATCCATGCCCGAAGCCTGGGCGGATGACCTCAAAGGCTACACTGGTTCGGAAATAGAGCAAATCCTTCGGGACTCCCTCTATGACGGCCTTGAAGCCGCTCGCCATTCGCTTATTCCGCTTTCCAAAACCATGACGGAAGTCGTCCAGAACCGGGAGTGAACATGGGCTATTACTCGGATGTAAGCCTGTGCCTCTCGAAAACAGGGGCTGCCCGGCTCAGGGAAAAGCTTGAAAACACCGCGCCGGAACTCAAACAGGAGGTGGAAGAGCTGCTGGAATATGCGGACTCCCACACTCTCGATGCCTCAAGCTAGGCTGCGTTCTGGTGGTGGAGCGGCATCAAGTGGTATTCCGACTTCCCGGATGTGGGCTTCATGGAAGCCTTCATGCGTGAACTTGACGAAAAGGACTACTACTTCCTCCGCATTGGCGAAGCCGATGACGACACTGAGCGCCTTGGCTGCTATCTCGACAACCCGTTCAACATGTATCTGGTCAGGAGCATCCATTTCTCCGGCCCGGAGGAAATCACCTATGGCAACCGCTGAAAACATGTTCAGGGAAGCGGCCCTGCTCCAACTCAATGCCACCTGCTGGCAACTGGACAAGAAGCTGCCGCAATCCCTGCTGGCTGATGTGGGCAATGTGGACTTCCTGCGCGGAAGAAAACTGCTTCTGCCGCCGGATTCCACGGCCAATATCAAGCAGGTCATCGGCAAGGCGCGCAACTATCTGCGAAAAATCGCGCTGCCCTTTCCCATAAATGGCTGTATGCTTGTGCCCCGGAAGCTCATCCCTGAGATTCAGGAGCAGCTCAAACAGCTTGAAACGCAGTATCAGAGCCATGTGGAGGACTTTCTCTACTGGTATCCGCAGACCATACAGGATGCCAGAGCCCTGCTGGGCGAACTCTTTGACGAGTGCGATTACCCCACGCCGGAAGCCATCAAAACGCGCTTCCGCTTCCAGTGGCGCTATATCGTCATCGGGCCATCGGTTTCACGGGTCTTGCCGCCGTCCATCTACAAGGACGAAGTGGCAAAGTTCCAGAACCTTATGGAACAGGCCCGGCAGGAAGCCATTGCGGCCCTGCGCGGAGAGTTTGTGGAGCTTGTCGCCAACATCGCGGACAAGGTGTCCGGCGCTGAGGACGGCAAACCCAAACGCCTGCGCGATGCCGCTGTGGAAAATCTCAGGGACTTTCTGGACAGCTTTGCTGACAGGAATATCTTTGAGGACGAGCAGCTTGCCGAACTGGTCAACCAGTGCAGGGCTGTCATCTCCGGCACGGACGCCAATGCCATCCGGCATAGCAGTCTGGTTAAGGAAAATCTGCATAGCTCCATGACAAATCTGCTCAAGACCATCGAAAGTTCGCTTGAAGGCGTTCCCCGCCGCAAGCTGCGCTTCGCCGCCTGAAAACAGGCATATCCGCTATCATCTTCAACAGGTGGTGGCGGAGAGTTCCCGCCCCCCCCCTCTTGGAGGGAAAATGGAACCGCTGCTGCTCTCCAAATCGCGGCTGAATACCTATTGCCTCTGCCCGGAAAAATACCGCCTGACCTACGTTGAGAAAATCGTGCCCGAAAAGACGGCCGTCCCGCTCATTGAAGGTTCGGCGCTCCATCATATTGTTGAGAACTGCCTTGTCTATGGCAAGACCGTGCCCAATATGGCGGAGGAAGCCTCACGGGAATACTGGACAAACATTGCCGTTCAGGAAACCGAATACGCCGATGAAGCAGGCTTTCGCCAGGCTCAGGAAAAGATTCTGAACGAGGCCAAAGCCTTTCTGGAAAAGATCGGCCCGCTCAATACCTGGCAGATGGAAGCTTATTTTGAACATCCGCTTGTTGATCCGCTCACGGGTGAAATGGATGAAAGCATCCTTCTGAGAGGTTTTGCGGACATCATCGACCAGCCGGAACCTGAACTCACCCGCATCATCGACATCAAAACATCGGCCAAGTCGTCCAGTCTGGAGCAGGGAAACCGCACTCTGGAACTGACTGTCTATGCCTATCTCCTGGCCTGTGAGTTCGGCTTTCAGATACAGATTCCCGTGAGTTTGCTCTATCTGGTGCGCTCAAAAGAACCCAAGGTCGTGTGGCTCAATTCCCTGCGGGCCGAAAGCGACTTCGTGAAGCTCTACGGCTCTATCCGGCATATCGCTACGGCTATCCGGCAAGGGCTGTTCTGGAAGAACCAGGGCATCAACTGCCTGTGGTGCCAGCATCAGGAACTCTGCTTCGGCAAATGCCTTGCGGCATAAGGAGGATGACATGGACTATGCGTTCAGTTCGCCGGAAATAACCGAACTTTCCAAGGCGCTCATCGAGGTGCAGAAGCACCTTCAGCCTGCCATCAAGGATGCCGAAAACCCCTTTGCCAAAAACAGGTACGCCACACTGAACAGCGTTATGGACTCCTGCCGTATGGCCTTGCTGGATAACGGTATCCTTCTGACCCAATACCCTGTTCCTGTGGAGGGCAGCAATCTTGGTCTGGTGACGAAACTTGTTCACGCCAAGACAGGACAATTCCAGGCATCGCTGGCGGTCATTCCGCTTGCCAAGCCTGACCCGCAGGCAATGGGAAGCGCCTTCACCTATGGACGGCGCTATGCCTTATCGGCCATGCTCGGAATCGTTTCCGAGGAGGACGATGACGGCAATGCCGCCTCTGGCAGAAATTCGCAAGGACGTGTCAGGGGAATAAAGGCTACGGGAAGCCAGTCAGGCTCAACCATGAGCAAAAGAACGCCCCCCGTTGACCGTGTTCCCCTGAGCCAACTGCTTGCCGACCTGGGCTTGTCGGAACTCATGCCCTGCTATCGGGCTTATCTCCGCAAGCAATACGGCTGCTCCACCGACAAGATTACCGTGGAACAGTACGAGGAACAAAAAGCCATGCTCGAAACGTGTAAACAGGAACCCATTAAACTGAGGAACTTCATGCGGACTTTGCATGGGTTTATGTAAAGGAAAATGCCCAAGAATAACTTATTCTTGGGCATTATAATTAATAATCAGTGTTCCTATAATAAAAATTAGTTGGAGTTAAGATAACTCAACACAGTTGTAATAATTATGAATAATAATAAAAATTTCCATAATTGTCCTTTTAGTTTGGCTCCACAATTCCAGCAATGCGTCGCATTAAGACGGTTTTCCGCCTTACACTTTAAACAAGTTTTTGTTCGCATCCTTGCCCCCTTTTGCGTTGTAGAGATTGGTTAATTATCGCCACCGATGGAATCCAGCCCTTCCGTAGCCGTAACAAGACGCTGAATTAGGAGGAGCTTGTGTGTGAACGACTAGCGTATGCAAACGAAGCGATTATTTCCTGAAATACCAACATTTATCCATGAATGTGAGTTGTGCCTACGGTGGGAAGGGCATCCATTTGACTGAGGATTATTGCCAGGGGAAGTAGCTGTCACACCACAAAAAGTGCATACCCACTCGTAAGTAGCAACAGTTCCGCCGTCGAATGTCTCAATTAAGGCTTGACCTACCATGTCGTCTAAGATCTCCGCTTTTACATCAACTATGGATAACAAAGAATTAAAGATAATTAAAATGATAGTTACCATACTTATTCTTTTTCATCATATTCTCCATATAAAATTTAAATGGCCCAAGTCATTTGGAAACTTAGGCCATTATATTAGTATGTTACATTAGAGATTAGTGCATCCACGACAGCCACTTGTGCATCCAGTACAGCATGTACAACGAGCAATGGCATCCGAGTGACCCATGCAAAGAGAAATTGCTGCTATGCCTAAAGAAACAATAGCGGTTTTCTTTACGACTTGCTTAAAGAACTCACGCCGTTCCAGAGAAGGGGTTTGATGATTGGTTTCCTGATTGCTGCTTTCCATGGTTCTCTCCTTTTTTATGCTTAAACGCAGGATGCGTCAGCAATCTTCCACATGAGATACTCGAAGACCTTCTTAGAGAAGCAATTTCTTCTAAATGAATATTCGACTAATTCGTTTGTAGCATTTTTATTCTCTTCAGCCATAAATTTTGATAGAGGACAGCCACCTCCGCACATATATTTATAATTACAGCTCATACACTTAGATAAATTATCAACATGAGACTCTTCCTGCATTATTTGTAGAACATCATTGTTTGGATACTCATCAGACATAACATTCCCTAAATAGAACTTTTTATTTCCTACAAAATATATACACGCATATGCATCACCATTTACACATATTGCAGACGTCTTATTGAAAGGTGAGCCACATCCATGATATAAAGGTGAACCATTTTCAATTATTTCCATGACATTTTTTACTGGAAATAACTCTCGAGGTTTCCAAATATTTTCATTGAGGATATTGATTAGATTGTCTTCAAAAATATCAATATCTGGATACCATGAGGGTGGCATAATGAAATTATCTGAATTTATTGGCCCAACAGCTACAAATGCCGATGAATCTCCTCCTAATTCTTTGTGAAGAAGTGAAATTCCCACCATTTGATTAACATTAAATGATGTTACAGTTGTCCTTAATGAGTAAGGAATATTTGCTAATCTGAGTAATGAAAGATGGTTTGTTGTGGATTTAAATGAATTAATTTTATGCGACGGCCTTAATTTATTATGTGTTATTTCATCTCCGTCAATATCAACAAGAAAAGTTATATTATATTTTTTTGCCCAATAAATAATATCATCTGGAAATATGGTTAAATTTGTAGTGATATGGTACCGTAAACCAGGCATACTGGGTTTAAAATTTTTTTCCGAATATTTAATAATATCTTTTATAAGAGACCAATTTAGCAATGGTTCGCCACCAAAAAAAACAATTTCAAGATCATCGCACTCTTTATAAATTTCAATAAATTTTCTAATTGCCGTGATTGCTACATCTAAATTCATTTTTAATTCATCATTTTTTCTATATGACTCTTTTCCGTTAAGACAATATATACAATTTAAATTACAATATTGAGTGAGGAGAAGAAATATACTAGCACCTTTCATGTTTTGTTTGTGTGTTTTTTTTAAATTATTATTATCTGGTATGATAATTTTCCTATCCATTAGATACATAAA
Organism: Desulfovibrio sp. ZJ200; assembly: GCF_011039095.1. Taxonomy (NCBI): domain Bacteria; kingdom Pseudomonadati; phylum Thermodesulfobacteriota; class Desulfovibrionia; order Desulfovibrionales; family Desulfovibrionaceae; genus Desulfovibrio; species Desulfovibrio sp. ZJ200. Next base: position 6,767 of record NZ_JAAKEH010000072.1, read on the forward strand.
CAAATCTTCATGACCAGCATGATCTATGGCTAAACTAATATTCCTATATTTACGAATTTCTTCTATATATTTTTTTATTTTATTCGCATCTTCATTAGTGACAAGTATCGGATTGATATTAATACCTGATGTAATGAGAGTTTGACCGTTTCTTTCGAAGGAAATGATTTTGTCAGCTATTTTATAGTTTATATTTTCCATCTTATTTATCATCCATTGATGTCTGCCATCTATTGTATATATAGCTTGATGGATAATTTACTCATTAGCCTCTAACTCCAGGCGGGGGCATTCCAGCGTGGGTCGAAACACAAAATGACAACAGCAAGTATTGTTGTGTTTACCAACATATCCCGAAAAACTTGTCAAGCGGGTACACTTGCTCAATGGAAGACTACCCGCAGCTTACCGAGGCGATTTCTTGTGTTATCACGCGGTTACGCGAAGATGCCGGGCTCAGCAAACGCCGTCTGTCGATGATTTCTCATCTTGACCGGGTATACCTGCTTCAGGTGGAGCAGGGAAAATACCGCCCCACGCTGAACTTCATTTTTTGGCTGGCGCAAGCCTTGGGCATGTCCGCAGGTGAGCTTGTTACCCTTATCGAGCAAGAGCAAAAGCGACTTTTTAAAAACGCCAGGGGTTAATGATTCCCCTCTTATCGGGATGCCCCTTTCTCAAATACTTCCTTCGCCCTGATTGCTATTTTTTCGTCCCCTGTTTCCTGAGCCAGCGCGCGCAGAGTAGAAAATACCACCCTGGCACGCCGGGAATCCGAATTTTTACGAGCCTGGCGAAGCGCCGCCAGCCCCGTATGGGCAGAAAGTTTCTTGAACTGTGCGGGAATGGGGAGTTGAACATAGTCCCTCCAGAGCCTGATGGCATCGTCCAGTTTCACATCCATGACCATGCAGGCAAGGATATGCAGCGCAGCCACTTGCGCTTGCAAGGTTGCCCCGGATGTGCTCAGGCTGGCAAAGCGCGCATAAAGTTTCCGGGCTGTTTCCAAATTGCCCCGATAAGCGTATCTGGCTACAAGAAACTCCGCCAATTCAGCCTTGATCCCCTCCTGCCCCTCGCATTGCAACACCTGCTCAAAAGCCTTGGCAGCGTCCTCCAGATTTCCTTCCAAGCCTTCGCGGATGATATAGGCCCGGATACCTGCCAAAGCGGCACTCTCCGGCAGGGCGGAAATCAAATCAGCGAGCTTTGCGTCCATCATGGAACTCTCCTGCAAAAAGGAAGTTCCTCAAGCCTATGGCGCGAAGGGCGTATTTGGTCAAGGGGAGCAAATCTATTTCTCTATGAACGGGGAAAATCGTGCCAAACTTATAACAACCTATCGAAATAAAATACGAAAAATTTGAATATTCTTTTTTTTAAATTTTCTGTTTATTTTTCTGATGGCCTTTATGAGCAATAAGGGAGACTCCCGTCGGGAGAGCTTTGTCTAGAGCGGTTTGCTGTTGAAAACGGCAACCGCTCTGGCGGCCGCGGGAGCGGACGCCCGCGCCGAATGAGCCTGAAAACCACGCTTTTCAGGCGAAATGATGGCAGCGCCGCTTTTGAAATTGAATAATT